>JAQBNQ010000196.1 GCA_028288545.1 Bacteroidota bacterium | reverse complement strand
TAATATCCTCAGCCAGACCGTGCAGTATGATAGCCTGGGCACATATATTAGTTACGATGAAACCGTTTTTACCTACGATGCGAACAATAACGCATTAACCAAAACAACATTGCAATGGCAAAACAGTTCCTGGTTTCCGAATGGAAAAGACACCTACACCTACGATGCCGGCAACCACGCCACTTCCGATTTAATGCAATACACCGATAGCCTGGGTCATTTTATTACTTACCAAATGGTAGATTACACCTACGATGTTAACTTTAATAAAATAGTTGAACGATACCACCCCGCCGATAGCGCACAGGACAGCCAGGATAGTATCCGCTATTATTACAATAACGTAACGGTTACCGGTGTAAACCAGCTAAGTGATATAGGCGCAGATATTTCCGTCTATCCCAACCCTGCAAGCAACACTCTTACAATTGCTAACTATAACACCGGCACCCCACATTTAATACTCAGCGTATATGACATAAGCGGCCGAGTTGTTACTTCTCAGCAAATAACCGGCAACACCTCTTACCTGAATGTGAAAAATTTTGCACCAGGATTTTACCAATTGCTATTTGAAGATGGGAAGGGTAATAGGGCGGTTAAGCGGGTGGAGGTAAAATAAAGGGAATGCCAAAAATAAGGAAAACGATGAAAGTTGAGAATCGCAATAAACTTAAAACCCAATCACACCTGTAAATAGATATCTATTTTTTTTGATTATTTGGTAATGACATATATATTCACACCTGTCCCCCCGAATGGATATTTCTTTTTTTGTTAAACAATACGTTTGTTGTCCTCATGCGTAAATAAATAGAAGCTGATTCAAATCACCACTATTTATCAATCGATGCTTGAGTTTTTATCAAAGCAAAAATCAACAGTTATAGACCGCAGCCATGAAATCACTCAACTTAGTCACCTGCTTAATTACTTTTTATTTCCACTTTATTTCTACTAATGTTTATGGCCAGAGTCCCAGTTGGATTTGGGCAAAAAGCCCGTATGTAACTGGCTCGACTAACATCATTAGCAACCACACCGCTACAGATGCAAACGGCAATGTTTATGTAGTTGGCATCTTTACCGGTACTGTTGTATTCGGAACGACAACTTTAAATAGCGGAGCAAATAGAGATATCTTCCTTGCGAAATATGATGCAGGGGGCAATGCACTATGGGCTAACATGGCTGACCAGGTTGGATGTTGCCCTAATGTTGGGGGGATATTTACAGACTCTTTAAGTAATGTTTATATAATAGGCAACTTTCACTTGAAAATGACATTCGGAATAGACACTTTAATAAGCCCAGGCACATCTATCTTTATCGTTAAATATGATAAACTTGGCAATATCATTAACGCAAAAGGTACCGGATTTTCAAGTTTTGTTTCTTCCGCTTGTGGCGATCAAGCGGGAAATATTTATATAACCGGGCAAAACACTGCGAATACCGCAATTTTTGACCAAGACACTCTGACTAATGTCAATGGTAAAATGTTTATCGCAAAATTTGATTCTGGTATCAATGCGTTATGGGCGGTATCTTCGGACAGCACTTTGCATGAAGTAGATGCGATGACGGAAGATTTTGCAGGTAATGTTTATGTAACCGGGGTATTCACAAATCATACAGTATCATTTGCTGGTATCAGTATATTTGATGATTCAAGTTCAGTATCCGGGCAATCAGCTATTTTTCTGGTAAAATATAGTTCAACAGGGAATATCGTATGGGCCAAAACAGAAGCAATGGCTATCGCGGACGGTGTTTTCCCCACTTGCCTTGCTTCAGATCCTTTGGGGCAAATATGTCTAACCGGATTTTTTACGAGTCCCAATTTACACTTTGATCCATATGTATTGATAAACTCTACTGATGCCGGAACGGTACAACAAAACATGTTTATTGTCAAATTTGATGCATCCGGCAACGCGGTCTGGGCTAAAAATGCGATTGGCTGGGCAGAAGCATCTGCAATAATTACGGATACGGCTGCGAATATTTATGTCACCGGTAATACCTTTGACCCATACATGATTTTTGGAACTGACACATTGCAAACGAACACGGGTCTGTTTCTTGCCAAATACGGTTCAAGCGGTAATGTTCTTTGGGAACTCGCAGCAACAGGTGCCCGAACGGCGCAGTGCTTATCAACTTATAACTCAGCTAGTGTTTACCTTGCTGCTTTTGGTGATTATAGATTTCATCAGGGCGGAGACGTTATACCCGGATTTGATTTAATTATTGCTAAAATTGCAAACCCCTGTAGATTACAAGTTCTTTCTTTAAATTCTAGTGATGTAAAATGCCATGCAGCATCAAACGGCTCCGCGCTCCTAACTGCCAACGCAGGCATACCACCATATTCCTATTTATGGAGCAATGGCGATACTACGCAAAGTGTAACAAATTTAGCTGGAGGCGTATATAAAATCACAGTAACCGACGTCAGTAATTGCTCCGTATCCGATTCTGTTTCGATTTCTGAGCCAGCGCAATTAGTAATTGCTAATAGCACTATCCAAAACGTAAGTTGTCCGGGAGAAGCAAATGGTTGGATAGGGGTGTATGTCAGCGGCGGTACAGGCCTTTTTTACAGATACAACTGGAATACCACCGATAGCACCTTTGTGGCAAATGGTTTAAGCGGCGGCATTTATTACCTTACGGTTACTGATAGTAATGGCTGTAACTTATTAGATTCCTTTAGAATAACTGAAAATCCACGGCCGGTTGCAATTATCTCTCAAAATGGCGGAGTTCTTTCAACCGACAGCTTTTCAAGTTACCAGTGGTTGAATGCTGGAATAGCCATAAATGGTCAAAATGCTCAAAATTACGTTCCTTTAAATAATGGTAATTACTCCGTTGTGGTAACCGATTCCACAGGCTGTTCAGACACTTCCGCAGTTTATCATTTCATAGGTTTGCGGCTTAAAAATGTGGAAGATGATGAATATCCTGTATCAATCTTCCCGAATCCAGCCAGCTATTACACTATTATTGATTACTCTTTTATCGATTGGAATAAAGGAGATGTGAATTTGGAAATAAGCAACCCCTTGGGACAAATAGCTTACAAAAAGAAATTACCTAGGTACAGCGGATATCAAAAAATTGATGTTTCGGGGTTTGCGACAGGAGTTTATAATGTATTTGTCGTGAGGAGTGGCGAGGTTGTTGGAGTGGCGAAATTAATTCGTCCCTAAAAATCGGGAAGAAGGATTTTAAAAATCCTTCTGATCACCAGTTGTTCGAAGTCTTAGCGTACCCCGACTTCGAACACCAAATCAGCGCAGGTCTTCCGACTTACTTTCACAATACCGTTATTCTCAAATTGATGATCCCGACCTTTGGCTATACTAATTTTTTACCCCAAATAAAACGGCAAACCTCAAACTTTGCATCTGAAATTCTGAAAGCAATAACCCAACCCTTATAGGAGTAGCATCGGTATTTAAATTTGGCTAAAGAGGCATTTTTACAAAAAACAAATTTGGCTTTGGATGAAGCGATGCGATAAATCTCCTCTACAATATTTTCCATCCACCTCTCGCCACTTCCCACTGTATTTAAACCTTCCACATACGCAGCTGCGGCCTCAATGGTATTCATCGCACGTCTCTTAATTTCGATGACCATTCTTCTTTTTTAATTTATTGGCTAGATTCTTCTTCATCACCTTAAGTCCTTCTTTAAGTTCAAAACTTTCGCCATCATCCTTGCTTAACCAATCCTCTAATTGTTCTTTTGAAACTTTACCTCCGGGTATACCCATTTCCTCGTCACTTAATTCGCGCATGGGCTTGGCTTTTATGCCCATTTCACGTGCAACTTCAACAAGCAAACTCAATTTCTTTTCCGAGTTCGATTCAAATGTTATTGTTTTCATAAGCTAAAGATAGGGCTTTTTTTGCACTGGTAAAATGCCCTCCAATTCAAAGTTTGGAGCCCTTCCCTGTTAGAGTCAACTCCCACTGATCCAGATTTATTCCCCCACCTTTCCTATTTTTGCAATCCAAATGATTACACCCGAAGCCCCATTTAAAACCAGAACAACACTACCCAAAAGGTTCACCTATCCTTCACCGGGTTTTTCGCACTATTGGAACCAGGGTGTAGGCCGCAAAATGCTGCAACAATTAAAGGAGGTTCCATCTGAAAACGATGTTGAACAATACGCGCAATTATTGCTGGAGGCCGATACACTGGCCGATACGGTTATAAAACAAGTTTATGAAGTGCTGGGTTTTCAGCAGGCAACTAAAATGATTGACGAGGGCCTGGAAAAAGGAATTGAAAACATTAAAGATGCCCCGCCTTGCCTGCAACAATTATTGAAGGAAGCCGATACCATACCCAATTGGCTGAATCCCGAATTATTAAACGCCGGTTCAGACTTTTGCTGCAGAACCGGCAGCCTTGGCCTTACTGTTTTGCGTAATTATTGCCTGATGGGGGGTTACGAATCTTCCGCCATCAACAAGCCGCTCATTTACACCGGTGCGCTTAAAAAAGGTGCCGCCAAAAGGATGGCCGAAACGATAGAGTTTTGGGTGCAGGTTACCGGCAAAGGGGCTATGCAGAAAGGAGCCATCGGCCACACCAGCGCGGTTAAACTTCGCCTCATGCATTCCTATGCCCGCACTGCTATACAAAAAGTACCCGGTTGGAGCAACGAACAATGGGGCCTGCCCCTTAACCATGCCGACATGATTGCTACTAACCTTGGGTTTTCGCTGGTGTTTATGGAGGGTTTGAAAAGACTGGGCTTCCGGCCCACTCAATTAGAAGTAAATGGAGTACTGCATTTATGGAAATACATCGGCTACTTAATCGGCATCCCCGCGCAACACTTACCCGATACTGAAACTGAAGCCATAGAACATCTATACAAATGGACCATTTCGCAACCTCCCGCTGATGAAGACACCCGTGCATTGGCCCTGGCGCTAATGAACGAGCCACTCACTGCTTCATTCCCGGTGCGTTTATGGCAAAAAAAGCTGCTAATAAAACTGCACCTGGGCTACAACTATTATTTTTTAGATGACCGCGCCTGTACAACCATGGGCCTCCCCGAAACATCCTTCAGGCACTGGCCCGCCTTAGTAAAATTTATAAACGGTTTTTTTGAAGCATTTACGCTCTCACAAAGATGGCTCTACCGCGTCTCTGTTTTCCGCGGCAGAAAAAGCCAGGAAATCATAAAGACTTTGTTTCTAAAAAGTCATGCAACTGGCTGAAAGAGTTAGCCCGTTATCCAATTAATAGTAAGTATAATAGACAGTGGTTTGCGCCGGACCTGGGTTCTCTATCTGTTCGCTCACCCTTCCCTGGCTGTCAAATTGATAGCCATAGGTAGTTGTTAGCGTATCATAACTCAATATTTGTACACGCCTGCTTACAAGATCTTTGCTCTTTTTCCCTTCAAATGTTTGCCCAAAATTCCTTGAATCTATTGTATCGATATAGCTTATTATAACGGAATGCCAGTCATTAATATAATCGCTGCCTTCCGAAACCATGTTGCCGTTTACCCAAACGTAGTTAACGGTATCGCCCTGGTTGATGGCGCATGTTTCGTACCCATCCGCATTGTAGCTATAGCTATAGCGGCCATAACCAATTATAAATCAGCTGGCATTCATAACACTGGCTTAAACCATCAAACTACCATGTCCGTTTG
>JAQBNQ010000443.1 GCA_028288545.1 Bacteroidota bacterium | reverse complement strand
AAAAGGGGATTACACAGTTAACATAACTATTAAACCTTATTTGCAGCAAAAGGATTATTTACAACCGTTTCTATTTGTGATAATAGAAGAGTTGGAGAAGGAAGTAAAATCCGACGAGCTTATTCCGGGACCGAGAGTTTTAATGGATACGGATATTGATGCGCTTGAAAAGGAATTAAAGGAAACCAGGGAAAATCTTCAAGCGGTAATTGAAGAGGTGGAATCTGCCAATGAGGAGCTACAAAGCAACAACGAAGAAATGATATCGGCTAACGAGGAGTTGCAAAGTACTAATGAAGAGCTGCAATCTTTGAATGAGGAATTACACACTGTTAGCGCAGAACACCAAATGAAAATAAAAGAGTTGCTGGAGTTGAATGATGACATGAATAATTATTTTCTCAACTCGGATATAGGACAGGTGTTGGTCGATAAAAGACTCGTCATCCGTAAGTTTACACCCATGGCTACCCGCTTTGTAAATTTAATTGGCAATGATGTGGGGAGATCGATAGTTGATATTACCAATAACATAAAGGACTTTGACCTTGTAAATGATATTAAAGAGGTAATGAAAACCAACACCCGGTTAGAGAAAGAGATAATGACCGGCAGTAATAATTTTTGTTTGGTCCACATTAGCCCTTACGTTAGAATTGATAAAACCGTTGACGGGGTTGTAATCAACTTTATAGATATCACCCAAACCAAAAAATTGGGCAGCATTATACAGGGCATTTTTGACAGTTCGGCCAGTGGTATCATTGCGGCAAAGGCGGTTAGGGATACTAGCGGCAGCATCATGTATTTTGCTTATGATATTGCCAACAAAACCGCGTTGGAGATGCTTCGCATAAATCCAAAAGATATAAAGGCGAAAAAGGAAGTTGCCTGGTTTGATGAAACGGGTGATATGTTTACGGCAGCCTGTATTGAGGTGGCAAATACCGGTGCTACGCGGCGCTACGAAAGGTACCTTGCTAAAAGCGATACCTGGCTTGATGTTGCTATTGCAAAAATGCTGGATGGCCTGGTAATAACCTTTACGAACGTTACGGATAAGAAAAAGGCGGCGGATGTTATCACAAAAAATTACGAAGATCTTAAAAATGCCTCGGGTAAGCTGGTTGTTACAAATGCGCAGCTGGAAAGATCGAATATGGATCTGATGCAATTTGCTTCGGTGGCATCGCACGATTTAAAGGAGCCACTGCGCAAAATTGAAACCTTCGGTAATTTTATGAAGGCAAGGGTTGTAGGAAAATTGGACACCCAGGATATTGCTTACCTGGACAAGATAATCGGTGCGTCGGGCCGTATGAAAATTTTGATTGAGGATGTGTTAACCCTTTCAAAGCTTTCGGATAATGAATTGCACCGCGATGTTACTGATTTAAACCACCTGGTAAGTAATATCATAAACGATCTGGAGATTACCATTAAGGAAAAAAAGGCCAGGGTTATCATCAAAGATTTACCATCAATAAAAGCTATACCCGGACAAATAAGGCAGCTTTTCCAAAACCTGATTGCCAATTCCTTAAAGTTTAACGACAAACAAAGCCCAAAGATTGTAATAGAGGCCGTGGAGATCAATAAGAAGATAAAGAATGGATTTACTTTAAACCCTGAAGAGTTTATAGCTATATCTGTGAAGGATAACGGTCTTGGTTTTGAAGAAAAATATAAGGACAAAATTTTTGGAATATTTCAGCGCTTACATGGCAGAAACTACGAGGGCACAGGTATTGGCCTGGCCATAGCCAAGCGCATAGTTGAAAACCACTCAGGATTTATCCATACCCAAAGCGCCCCCGGTAAAGGAGCCTGTTTTACCATTCTTTTTCCCAAGAGTTAGTAATAATTGAACTTTTAAGGGCATAAACCGTTATTAAACCTTCAAAAACGGTTTCTGAATATTGTATTTCCCTTTTGTTTAGAATTCGTCTAAATTTACACGGTGAGTGAAGTGGTAGTACAGGAAAGCCTGAAAAATGCAATTATAGATGTGATCAAAACTATTTTTGATCCCGAGATACCCGTAAACATTTACGACCTCGGCCTTATTTATGAAATAAACGTTTTTCCGGATAATGCTGTGGAGATTGTAATGACGCTTACCAGCCCTAGTTGCCCCGCAGCAGGTATTTTACCCGGCGAGGTGGAACAAAAGGCCAAAGCGGTTGGTGGAGTTAAAGATGTAACCATCGAGTTGGTTTTTGATCCGCCTTGGAATCAGGAAATGATGAGTGAAGAAGCCAAACTTGAACTGGGATTTTTGTAAAATTGAATTGTAAACCTTAAAACTAAATAAACATGTATCCTGCCGAATTAGTAGCCCCAATGAAGGCTGATTTAACCCAAGTTGGATTTGAAGATCTGCTGACTCCTTCAGACGTTGATATTGCATTAACACAAACTGAAGGAACTGTACTTTTGGTATTTAACTCAGTTTGCGGATGTGCTGCCGGTGCCGCCCGTCCTGCAATAAAAGCTGCAGTAAAAGGTTCCGAAAAAGTGCCTGCTAAACTTGTATCTGTATTTGCAGGGGTAGATAAAGATGCTGTAAGCCGTGCCCGCGAATATACTTTGCCTTATCCTCCATCGTCACCAAGCATTGCCTTGTTTAAAGATGGAAAATTGGTTCACTTTGTTGAGCGCCACCAAATAGAAGGCAACAGCGCTGAAACCATTACCAACCACCTTAAAAAAGTGTTTGAACATTTTTGCTAAGAGTTTAGCAGGGTAACCAATCTGTCTTTCCCAATCATTTCGTCGCTGGCTACTTTGCCACTGAGGGGGGGAGTTTTTTTACCGCTTTTAAGTATATGTTCGGTAGTAAATATCCGGGCCTCATCCCAGGTATTATGGTCAATAAATTGTTTAAGGGTAGCAGGGCCTCCCTCAATAATTACACTCTGAATTTGCTGATGAAACAAGTGCTGCAGCATTTGCTCAATCACGCTTTTTTCAAAATCCAGCTTCACCAGATTTAAAGAGCCATTATTACTGCTTTCAGATTCGTTATAGACAAACAAACGTGTATCCGGCCTGAATATCTTTTTTGTTGGCGATAGCGATAAGGTTCTGTCAATCGTTATCCGCACAGGATTGTTTCCTTTTACGTGACGCACATTCAATTCTGGGTCGTCAATTTCAACGGTGCGTTTTCCAACCAAAATAGCCTGCTCTTCACTTCTCCATTGATGCACTAATTTTTTCGATTCATCGTTGGTTAACCAAACTTGTCTTGGCTCATTGGGAGCCAGGAAATCGTCGGATGTTTGCGCCCATTTAAGAATAACATAAGGCCGATGTAGCTTATGGAAAATCATAAATCTCCGATTCAGAAAGTCGGACTCTTTTTCAAGTATACTGGTTGTTACTTCAACACCACCGGCCTTTAATATTTCAATGCCCATGCCAGCCACCAGCGGGTTAGGGTCAAAACTGCCTATTACCACCCGCTTTATCTTTTGCCTTACAATCATATCCGCACAGGGAGGTGTCTTTCCAAAATGCGAACAGGGTTCAAGATTTACATAAAGAGTAGATTCAGGTATCAGGTGTGTGAATTTATCGGCAACTGAATTAACCGCATTCACCTCGGCATGGGCTTCTCCGTATTTTTGATGGAACCCTTCGCCAACAATATTTCCGTTATACACTATAACGCAGCCTACCATGGGGTTTGGAGCCACTTTACCCAATCCCAATAATGCCAAATCAAGGCATCTTTGCATATAGAGTTCATCCTGAGTCATTGGGGCGAAAATATTTAAAAGTAACAAGCGGGCTTGTAAGAAGTTGCGAACCTTTACCCGGCAATGGGCTTCGTAATCAACATGGTTGACACTTTTAAAAATCAAAGATGGTTGACACTCTTTATAGTTTGCTGACTATCAAATACTTACGTGAAAAAATCATGGTTTACACTTTTTGAGGTGTAAACCATGATTTTCAAAATAGGGCTTATTTTTACCCCATGACCATCGCCGAACTCCAAAAAACCTACCGGGATAAACTTTCAGTTATTTACGGTCAGCGTGAGGCCAACAACATTACGAAAATGGTGTTGACCAGGGAGTTGGAATTGAGTGATGCCAATCTTTCTTTTGATCGATTCCGCTTACTTACTGTTGATCAGCAAAACAGGTTGAAAGTAATACTGGATCGGCTTTTAAAACACGAACCGGTTCAATACATATTGGGTGAAGCAGATTTTTATGGACTGAAATTTAAGGTTACCCCCGATGTGCTGATACCAAGGCCCGAAACAGAAGAACTTGTTGATTGGATAATAAAAGACTGTAACACAAAACCCAATGCACTGCGCATTTTGGATATAGGAACCGGCACGGGCTGCATCCCTATTTCCCTCGCAAAAAAATTGGCTCTGGCCACGGTTGAAGCTATTGATGTGAGCACCGAAGCCCTTGCAGTTGCCGAACAGAATAACCAGCTAAATGGCACTCATGTACAATTCTACCAGTTGGATATCCTAAATGAACAGGTTGCGAAGAAAACCTATGATGTTATAGTCAGCAATCCACCTTACATCGCCCAAAATGAAAAAGAATCACTGGCCTTTAACGTACTTAATTTTGAGCCCCACCTTGCGCTATTCGCTCCTCATGCCGATGCCCTTATATTTTACCGCCGAATAGCTGAAAAAGCAACAACCGCACTAAAAGGCGGCGGTTGCTTATACCTGGAAATAAACGCCGCAAAAGGAGAGGAGGTAGTTGCTCTTCTTAAAAGCTTTAACTATAAAAATATTGAGTTAAGGAAAGACATCAGCGGCAACGATAGAATGATAAAAGCAGAAATTTGATCCATCAGAGTTTATCTCACTATCAACTTCTCCGTAAACCTGCTTTGCTCATTGCTTCCACTTACAAAATACAAACCGGGTGTAAGCATTCCTATCAGGGGCAAAGTAATTGTCTGTTCGCTATCGGTGATTTTTTTGTTCATCACTTGGCGGCCTTCAATGTCAAATACGCTCAATTCCAGTGGCGCAGTCATATTTGATACACGGATCGATACCTGATCATGAGCAGGGTTGGGATACATCACAACAGATGGTTCGCTGGTTCCTGCAATATTTACCGAAACAGTGTTCGATAAACTAAACTTTCCATTAAAATCTGTTTGACGCAAACGATAATATGATAATCCTGTAAAAGGGGAGTTATCAACCATGCTGTAGTTGAGTAGTGATGTACTATTACCTGCCCCGTCTATTCTGCCTACTTCAGTAAATTCATTTCCATCCACACTTTTCTCTACCGTAAAATAGGCATTGTTTATCTCTATGGAAGTTGACCATTTTGTTTCTACTGTCTTGCCCTCTGCAACGGCTTCGAAGGATAGTAATTCAACAGGCAAGGCGAAACTGGTATGGCCGCCAATGGTAAAAGGGCTGAAGGAAGTTACATATCCGGTAGTTTGAACACTACCCGAAGCCCCGGCACTACAGGAAGACCCTGATCCCAGTGTTGCGGCCTCTTCCTGCCATTGTCCGCCTGTCCAATGGGCTACGGTAAGGGCATTACAGGTATAGGCTCCGCTGGTGCTGGCGTTATCCCAAAACAATTGCATTTTAAGCGAGTCGCTTGTTACAGCACGGGTTACAACCCAATACTCCACTTCGCTTACAACCTTTAATGGCGATGCAACCGGAGCAAGACTGGAGTAAGGATTGCTAAAAAATTCAGCCGTAACTTCGGTGGCTGCGCTGGTAAGGTTAGAGATACCTACCCTTCCGCGACGGTTTTTACCAATTGGAAAAATAAAATCAGCGGCACCTGTTTTAACCATTGGCCCCGAAACATAACTCAATTTTGAACCATCCTGAACCACGGCGGTATCCGTCATTCGCAATATGTTGCTTGTGTTGGTTATAAGTTGCCCATTTAGCAAATTAAGATTTCCGGTAACCACGGTTGGCGCGGCGGGGCTAACATTCAGCGTAACGTGGTGAATATTGTTTATGCCTAAGCCGCAGAAGGTGGTTGGAATACTTCCTCCTATAGACTGACCCACACTACCGCCAAAAACAACCTGGCCTGTGGCGTTATAAGTTCCTCCGTTCATGATCCATCCACCTGCCCCGGTTATATTAATAGTGTAACCACTATCCACTAACGTTCCTGCGCTGATCACAATTCCCGAAACGGTGATATTATCCACCAGGGTAGAAGCACCGCTACTGCTTTGCGTAAAAACTCCTCCAATTGTTAGTCCGTTGTTATTGCTTACGGTAGCTGAGTTTTGTGTGTTTAGGTTATTGTCAATTGTCGATATACCTGAAATATCATATGGTGTGGTTCCTGTAAGTTTCAGGTTATAATACTCGCGGCCATTTAATAAAGCTGAATCACCCGTTTGGTTAATAGTAATGGTACCGCCGGTTAAAGTGTAAATACCCGATAATTCCGGATATGTGCCCGCAACGCTTCGCTGTAATTTTAGTTCTGAGGTTCCGCTCATGTTTAAGCCGGCGCTTCCGGTCAATGCATAAGTTGATTCATCAAAAATTACAGATCCTCCAAGTGTAAATGAATTATCTACCTGTACAGCAGCCGTCATTGTTTTTGTACCAGCGTTGGAAGAGGAAAGATTATAATACGAAGAAAGTGGTGATTTAACCGTTTGTGAACCTGCGCCATTATAGTTAACTGTGTTTGGTGATGTGGAAACATCTAACACTCCTGTTGTCAATAGTGCTCCGCTTACAGCCAATGTACTTTGGGCATTGTTAACCCAAATGGAAGAAGACGCTGCGCCTAACAGGTTTCCGTTTAAATTGACAGATGCAGTATTGCTTATAGTAGTACCGGCAGCAATTGCAAGCGATGTGTTTGCTATTACCGTACCGAAAGTAAGGATACTTCCAACTGCAATAGACTTGTTATTGGTAATAGTGATAGTATCTGAAGGCGCACTGATAACTCCGGTGCCGCTGATAATGGTACCGGTGCCGTTTAAATTTAATGTTGCACCAGCACTGATATTAATAGTACCTGAATCTATCAAATTGCCGGTGGCGGTAAAGGTTCCAGCCGTTTGGGTAAATGTGCAGCCAGCAGGAATTGTAAATGTTGAACCTACGCTAATATTTCCACTGGAAACAGGCGAATCATGTGCCAGAGTCATGGTGCCGTTTATGGTCATTGTTCCGTTGTTCGTAAAAGTTCCGGTACCCGTGGCAGTTAAATTTCCCGATACATTAATTGTGCACGAACTATTGCTTATCAGTGTACCCCCGTTTAGTATTTCAACAAATTGAATCGAATCGTTTGTATTGACTGTAACTACATTGCCACTTTCAATAATGACATCGCCGCCGCTGATAGGTTTGCAATCGCAGCTTGGGCCACCGGCTCCGTTAACCGACCACGTACCATTACCCGCTGTAACATCGTTCCAGTTACCCGTTTTGCGCGAATAGTAATAGGCATATAGCGGTGTAGATGCAATATCTGTGGTGCTGATAACCCATCTGTTGTTAAGGTTGGTGGCGCTTAATGCCGAGCGTTGGGCGGTAGGGCTTTGCGGTGGACCTAAAGCGGTTACCTCCGTTCCACAGGATCCCATCGTTCCACCCGTGTAGGTTTCAAGTTGAAGGTAGGCCACGTTACCCGCAGTGCTAAACCCTGTAAAGTGAACTGCAAGGGTATAAGTTCCACCTGTTAATCCCGTAGTAACGATGTCCGAATGTATATTCGCAATTTCCTGTATTAAGGAACCGGCATTATCGGTGTAGTTTTCTGTGGTTACACCTGCGGTATCAGTATGTGTAGCTGATACATAACCAGGGCTTGTTGGGTTTGCGGTACTGTTAACTGCTATATACCGGTAATCTGTACTGCTGCCAATAGGAAATAAACCATAATAAGATCCCGAACTGCTGCTAATGGCAGATGCAGCGAACCAGCGTTTCCAGGTTCCACCATATGCAATGCCACTGGTGTAATTAAGTATTGCTCCGGCACCATTGCCAAGTGTTAATGTTTTGCTGTTCAAATCAATATTTGCGCCCATATTAAGGGTGTTGGTTACCAGCAAATCGCTAAACAAGCGGATAATTTTTCCGGCGGGAGTAAGGGTTAATTGGTAAAATGTTTCGTTGCCGCCGCTTTTGTTAAGAATTTGAGTGTCGCTGCCATTAAAGGTAACGTTGTAAGTGGAGGGAACCAGAGTGCCAGAATCGACCCAGTTAGCCAAAACGGATATACTACCCGCCAGGGTTATTGTTTTACCCGAACTGATTTGTACAGTTGAAAAAGTGAGGGCAGAGTTAGGGGTTATGGTGCCACTGCCGGTAAAAACCTGGGTGCTCCCTACGGCAAACGTAAGCGGGGTTACGTTGGTTGTTATGCCATTTTTGATATTAATGGTACTTCCGCTTACAGCACTAAATACCGGTGCAGTAGTTCCTCCAAATTTAAATGAAGGGGCCGTGGCACCATTAAAATTGATAATCCCCGCTCCCGTTACTTTTAAGGTGCCGCTAACACTGGCCATTGTAAGAGAACTATTAAATGTAACTGTACCTGAACTTACGGTAATAACCTCATCCGCCGTGTTGGTATTGCTGGCCCATGTTACAATGCCTGTTAGATTAAATGAGCCGCTGGTAACATCCAGTTTGGCAATACGTGCAGATGAACTATTAGCACCTGTAAATATTAAATTGCCACCAACATTGCAACTTCCTGCTCCTACCTCAAATAAGGCAGTATTGTTATCAATGGTGGGTTGGCCAATAGTAAGATTTCCGCTTACAATCAGCATGGTGCCGCTGTTAAGAGTCATGATGCGGTTTATACCTGCCTGAAAAGTTAGTGCCGAGCAATTGGTATTACAACCTATAGTAACCGCTGCATTTACGGCTGCATTTGAATTGCCAATTTGTAACGTTTGAAACGTAATAGGGCTGCCGGTAACAAGTTGCGCCGTACCATTCATAAATACCGTAAAAGTAGTGCCGGCAAGTGTTCCTGAGTTATTGGTAAAATTGCCATCTACTTCAAAATTTTGTTTGGCGTAAAATAAAGAGCTGCCCGCAAGGGTAAAGTTATTTGCCACTATAACATTGCCAGCGCCGGTTAAAAGACTATCGCTGCTGTTTATGGTCACTTTGCCAAAAGTAATGCTGGCATTAGGCGTTATTGAACCTGTGCTGTTAAAGTTGGTATTGCTCGATCCGGCAAATGTCAGTGAATGACTGTTGTTAATAAAACCGTGCAGAAAATTTATAGTACATCCGTTAGCAGTACCAAACTTTGGAGAATTGGAGCCGCCGAATGTAAAGGAGGGCGAAGGCCCGTTAAAGTTAACAGTGCCTATGCCCGTAACGGATATAGTGCCACTGGCCATTACTATTGCGCTGTTGAATGTAACTGTACCTGTACCAACTGTTATGGCATTTACACTGGCCGTAGTGTTATTACCCCAGTTTACATTGCCCGCTATGGTAAGTGAACCACTGCTTACTGTAACGGCTGATTTAAAAGTGCTTGTTGAAACAGTGCCTGGCAAACTAAGATTGCCCCCGATATTGCAAATACCTGCGGCTACCGCCAATGTATTTATAAGGCCGGCACTGGGCTGGTTTATCGTTACATCGCCGTTAACGGTAAATGTATATCCGGGGCTTAGCGTAAAGGTATTGTAAGCCCCGCCTCCGTATAATAAAATGGAGTTGCATGAATTGGAATTATTCATAGTATAGCTTACGCCGGCAGAGGTTGAGCACCCTACCTGTATAACCGGGAAAGCGGTACTTACAGTGCTGCCAATGGTTTTGTTGGAACCGGTAAGAATAATTGTATCGTTTACGCCGGTAAAAGCACCGCCGTTATTGATCCAGTTGCCGCCTAACTGAAAGTTTTGCTGGGCATTAAATACTGATCCGTTGGCCAGGGTTAAATTGCCTGCAAAAGTGACTATGCTGCCTGTTGCAGGAAGACTGTCGTTTGCATTAATTTGTACATTGCCCAATGTGATAGCCGCGTTGGCCGTAATACAACCACCCCCTGTAAAATAAATGTTACTTGATGCATTGAACACAATAGCGTTTGCATTATTCGCAAATCCGTGAGCAAAATTAATGGTGCACCCGCTTGTAGTAGTAAAAACGGGACTGGTAGCAATTCCACCAAATGTATAAGAAGGCGAACTTCCGTTAAAGTTGATGATGCCTGTACTGGTAACCGACAACGTTCCGCTACCCTGGCCCATGTTAACGGGACTGTTAAAGGTTATCGTTCCGGTTGAGACGGTAATAACTTCGGTAGCAACTGCGGTGTTACTCATCCAGTTAACCGTTCCTCCCAAAGTAAAGGTACCGGTGGTTACAGCCAGCTTTGCTATAAAAGTGGCCGTATTGGTACTACCCACAAAATTAAGGTTGCCGCTTACGTTGCAGGTGCCGGTATTTATGGCTAAGGTATTTGTATTGGCAACTGTTCCCTGGTTAATAGTTAAATCGCGACTAACCGATAAGGTTACACCGGTAGAAATAGTTAAAGTGCGGTAGCTTCCCGCAGCGCTGATAATAAGGTTTGCGCAACTGCTACTGTTGTTTAGTGTAATACCAACGGTTGTTGCCAGCCCATTGCCTATTTGCAAACTTGAAAAAGCATTGGTACCGCTAATAGTTTGACCCGGGCCGCTAAACGTTATAGTGTCGCTAAGGGCTGTTAGTGTTCCCCCGTTATTGGTCCAGTTACCTGACACTTCAAAGCTTTGGTTAACCCAAAATGCCGACCCACTTAACATCGTTATTGAGCCCAGTATTTTAACTATGTTTCCTCCGTTTACCAGGGTGTCATTAGCATTAATATTAACGCTGCCAAATGTTATAGCCGCATTGGGCGTAATTGCCCCATTGCCGGTAAAAGTAGTTGTGCTTAAAGCTGTAAATACAAGCGCCGTACTATTATTTGTGAAACCGTTTTTAAAGTTAAGAAAGCAACCTGCGGTAGTTGTAAAAACCGGTGAAGTTGCTCCACCAAAAATAAACGATGTACCCGTTGTGCCATTAAAATTAAAAGTGCCGGTGCTGCTTGCCCAAAGCGTACCACTGCCGCTACCCATAGTAACCGGACTACCAAAATTAACCGTTCCAGTGCTTACAACAATTACTTCGGTAGCTACCGCAGTATTGCTCATCCAACTAACATTACCGGTTAAATTTAAAGAGCCGCTGGTAACCGATACTTTACTTACAAAGGTGGTGGTATTGCTTGCACCAACAAAGTTAAGATTGCCGGCAATCGAGCAAACCCCTCCATTTATCCCAAAGGTATTTGTTACAGCTCCCGTGGGTTGATTAATTGTAACATCACCGCTTACAGCTAAAGTATAACCGGTTGCTAAATTTAAGGTTCTGAAAAAAGTATTGGCGTTAAAATTAAGGCTACTGCAGGTATTGTTATTATTCATCGTTACAGTTACGCTGGAAGCCGATGTGCCGATTTGAAGATTGGGAAAGGCCGTTGAAGTGGTACCGCTAACAGATTGTGCACTGCCGTTTAATGTAATCGTTTTACCTGTGGCGCT
>JAQBNQ010000435.1 GCA_028288545.1 Bacteroidota bacterium | reverse complement strand
CCAAGGCCATATTCCAATATCCAGGTTGATTCTATTAGAATAATTGCAGAGCAAAACAATGCTCATTTTCTACTAGCTGCCATCCCCGACTTATTATCCGGAACCACATCCGTTAAACAAGTCCCATATCTTTTTGATAGTCTGCAATATTACCAATCACCGGTACCGGTTGAAGATTATAATAAAGAGGATGGACATTTTACAGACGATGGGCACCTTAAATACGCAAATTTTATCCAGCATCTGGTTGACTCGTTACTCAGTAGGGGCACAAAACCCCAATAAGCGTGTAACGGTCAATGGCGACAAATCAAAACAAACTTACCAGTTCTTCGACTTTAAAAATGCAAGCATTTCCTTCGCCATCATGGTATTGCCTAATGAGTTAGGGTGCGTATCCAAAGGTTCAAGCGTATATTTTGAATCGGATAATTCTATCTGGTATTGGTGGGTGGCAATACCAATGTCGCTGCATCTTTGCAACATCTTTTTGGTATCATCATCATGATACAAACCTGCTATTATCAGCTTTGTATTATGTTTTTTGCACAGGTCATTTAACTGCGAAAAGAGTTTAAATGTAACCTCTCCCATTTGTAGCCCCTTGTCTGTGTATTTGTTATAAGTGTTTTCCAGCAAATTCATTAATGCCGAGTGCCGGATAAGTGGCCACTCGGTATAGCTTTCGGTAAGTTTCACATATTTCAACTCAGGGTTGCCGTTGGCATCCATTCGGTAATAAGGCCATTGTATAGAATCAATGGGCACCATTTTTAAACGCTCTTCATTTTTAATATTCGCCTTGTAATTTGGCACAATCAGCTTTCTCCAGGTTCTGGAAAAAACAGTGCGCATATCGTGCATATTGGCGTAATTGATAATAATAATGCCCGGTAGTGTTCCATCCTTTTCCTGTTTAAGTATTTCCAGGTACACGTGGCTCATTCCGTACCCCCCAACCCCAAAGTTTTTCACATTTCTATCGGGCAAATTCTCTTTTATTTTCCATGCCATTGTCATGCTGTCGTCAAGATTACTGCCATAGGTAAACGAGCATCCGTAAAGGAATATGCTGTTGGGCAGGCTATCATCTTTAAGTTTGGTACATACAGGGCCGGTAGCTCGTGATTTATCATCGCAATGATGGGCGTGGCTTTTAAGGGTATGTTCAAAGTCTATCCACACGTCACCCGGGTTTAAAGAAAACCCTAAAATGGGGTCAATCACCAAACCATGGCCAACAATCGAATCACTGATATCTTCAACACTGTAAGGCCTGTGCCCGGTAACCCTTAATGTAACTTCCGAAACGGTTAAAGCCAAAACAAGGCTTATAACAAGTAGTAAAGGTCCCTTTTTCATGGTATGGTAGGTTTAATCCTGTCAAAACTATATTATTTTCAGTTACACATAGATTTATTGAAATAATTTGCGGCCGTTTTGAGATTTGGAAAGGAAGTTTGGCATAACAACCGTATAGTTATTCTTAATTTGTAAACTTGAATTCTGAAATTTTCTAATGAAGCGCATTGCAGTACTATCATACAATCATAATAAGTACAGCGAAACCTTTATTGGCAACATGGTAAAAAGATTACCGGGCCAAATACATTTTTTGTACGGCGGAGACCTGCCTATGTTTTATGGCAATGATGTGCCGTTTTTGAAAGAGGATGCCAAAAGTAAGTTCGCCTATGCTTTAAAGGAATGGGCCACAGGTAAGGATTGGCGTACACAACATTCAGAAAAAGTTGAACAATACCTCATAGAAAATCGTATTGAAGCTGTGGTTGCCAATTACGCCATTACAGCTTTTCCGGTAATGGAAATTTGCCGGAAACATAAAATCCCGCTTATCGTTCATTTTCACGGATGGACGGCTTACAGGCAATCGCTGATTAATTCAAGGTTGGAAGAGTATGGACAAATGTTTGAAATTGCAAGTGCAGTTATCGGGGTTTCGCAGGATATGATAGAGCAGTTGAAAATGTTGGGAGCTGACCCGGCCAAACTTCACTTAATAACCTACGGTGCTGATCCTGAAATTTTCACATACAAAGACTGTAGTGCAAACGAAAATATTTTCTTTTCGGCCGGCCGGTTTTGCGATACAAAAAATCCGCACCTTACCATCCTTGCTTTTAATAAGGTGCTTAAAAGTTTGCCCGGTGCAAAACTGGTAATGGCAGGCGGCGATGAGAACCTTTTAAATGTTTGCATTAACCTTTCGCAGGCACTTGGCATTGGCGATAAAATAGATTTTTGTGGAGTATTGACACCTTCCCAAATATACGAACGCATGAGTTCCTCACTGGCTTTTGTACAGCATTCCGCAACAACTATTGAAGGGGAGAAGGAAGGTACTCCGGTTGCTGTTATTGAAGCCTGCGCTACGGGTTTGCCGGTAATTGCCACCCGCCATGCCGGGATAAAGGATGTGGTGATTGACGGCGAAACAGGTTTGCTATGCGATGAATATGATATAGAAGCTATGGCCGGTAACATGGTAACCCTTGCAAATAACCGTGTACTGGCAAAACGTTTGGGGGCAGCCGCATCGCAAAGGGTGCTTAACAATTTTACAATGAAGCAGTACATTGATAAACTGGATGCGGTAATTGAAGCCGTAGTGAAAAAATGATTGCTTAAAATGGTAACAGTAAGCGGCATTGCCCAAAATATAAAATATGTAAGATGCAGCCATTGCATAGCAGATAGTACCGTGCCGGGTATTTCCTTTAATGAAAAAGGGGAGTGCAGTCTTTGCGCAATGCACCAGCAATGGGATAAAATTTTTCCAAATGACGAGCGCGGTGCACAAATACTAAACCGAAAAATTGAAAAGATAAAGAGCGATGGACGCGGAAAAAAATATGATTGCGTAATTGGCATTAGCGGGGGACGTGATAGTATTTACCTCCTTTACCTGGCAGTTACAAAATGGAAGCTGCGGCCGCTGGCGGTTCACTTCAACGATGGCTTTGATAACCCGGTAGCAGGCGAAAACATGTTAAAGGCCGTGCGCAAATTAAATGTTGAACTGCGCACAATAACCAGCGACTTTAGAGAGTGCAAGGACTTAAAGCTGGTGGACCTTAAAGCCTCAACGCCTTTACTTAATAATGGCACCGATGTGGGCATAGGGGCTTCGTTGTATGGGGTAGCTTACCAGCAGGGGATAAAACATATTTTATTCGGCCAGTCGTTTCGTACAGAGGGGATACGGCCACTGGCATGGGCTTATTTTGATGGCGATCATTTACGTTCCCTGCATCAAATTTTCGGCACAAATCCGCTGCGCAAATGGCAGCCGGCCAACCCCGGCTATAACCTGGGAGTAAAAGAAATGTTTTTCTATTCATTGCTGCAGGGCATTAAGGTTCATTCGCCTTTGTATTATTACAGCTATATAAAGGAGCAGGTGCAGCCACTGTTGGAACGCGAATTAGACTGGGTTTACCCCGGCGGCCATTATATGGATGATCTTTACTGGAGCCTGATAACATACATGCACCGCGTAAAATTTAATATTGATTTCCGGCTCATTGAATACAGCGCCTTTATCCGCAGCGGACAAATGACACGAAATAACGCACTCGAAAAAATTGCCGCTCCGGACAACGTAGTTGAAAATGAAAAGGTGATTTCGCTTTGTATTAAGCGCCTTGGTATTACCCGTGTGCAGTTTGATGAATTTATGTTGTTGAAACCAAAAAATTTTTGGGATTACCCAAATAGCTATACTTATTTGAAATTAGCGCGGCCGTTTATATGGATGATGGTAAAAGCAGGTATGTTTACCCAGGCCATTTACGACAAGTATTTTTTGCTTAAATTTAAGTGAATTTATAAATGAATCTTAAAGCCAATTATGATATCCTCTACTTTTAAAGATCCTGCTCTCGAAAGCCAGATTGAGCGCGAGGGATTTGCTTATATACCCGGTTTTTATTCCGGCTTTGACGTAAAGGAAATGCTGGCCCTGTATCGTTCCGTACATCCTCAAAAAAAGGATCCCGAATCGGGCCAGTGGAACAGCCTGATACATATGAATCCGGCACTTTCAAAAGAGGTGAGCGAAAAAATACTTCAACTGCTACGCCCTAAGCTTAATTTGCTACTGAACGATACCTATACACCGGTGGCTACATTTTTGTCAAAATATCCCGGCGAAAAAAGCTGGTGCGATATGCACCGCGATTTCAGTATCCTCGATGAATCAAAATTTGAATATCGCAATGTATGGATACCACTTATAGATATTGACCAGCAGAACGGGGCGCTGTTTGTGTTGCCCGGAAGCCATAAAATATTTAAGGAAGAGTTGCCGATGACCCAGCCCTGGATGTACATGGAACACTCGCCGGCATTGATGAAATATATCAAAACGTTTTATCCCAAAGCCGGCGATTTGATTGTGTATAAGGATAAACTTGTTCACGGATCACACCTTAATCATACCGACGATACCCGGCCCGTAATACATCTTGGTACTTTGCCAAAAGAGGCAAACACCTGTTTTTATTATTTGCATGATAAGCAGGTGGAGGTTTATAATGTTGAACCCGACTACTTTTTTAAAAACGATTTGGGTCAGCCACCGGTTAATGGCAAGCCCTTCCGTACTTTCCCTTACACTTACCCCCAATATACCGGCCAGGAAATTGAAAAGCTGGTTAGCGAAAATATGCCGCAATGAAAATAGCCATGGCACAATTACTGGTGGAAGGCGGCGAGCCGGAGCGAAATTTGGAACGGGCAGAAAAACTAATAAGGCAAGCCAAAGCCGAAGGAGCAGAACTGGTTTTGCTTCCCGAAA
>JAQBNQ010000428.1 GCA_028288545.1 Bacteroidota bacterium | reverse complement strand
GCATTGTAGCCGCGTTCATCTCTGCACGGTAAGGGCCAGCAATCAGTTCAGCAGCCTTTAGGAAGATAGCGGCCCGTTGCTCCCACGAAATGCTTATCCATTTATCCCTGGCAGCCAAAGCGGCTTCAATAGCCATGGTAACATGTTGTTTTTCGCTTTTATAAAAGTGGCCCAATAAATGTTTGTGATCGTGCGGAGGGTTGAGCGCAACTTTCTTCTCTCCTCTTATTTCTTTGCCCCCAATAAACATGGGTATATCGCGGACCTCGGCCCGCATTTCAGCAATCTTCTTTTTCAGTTCTTCTCTTTCAGCGCTGCCCGGTATGTAACTTTTTACTGGTTCGTTAAACGGTACCGGGACTTTGAAAAAACCTGTGGCCATAATTCAAATGAGTAGATTAGTAAATTGGACAAATGAGTAAATCAAAACAACCCAAAAGGGGCATTTGTTTACGCTAAGTTATCAGGTAAATCAATGTCCGCTGAAAAATGTGCGGAGTATATCATTACCTATTGCAAAGAACATCAGGGCAAAAATAATGATCATTCCAACCACCTGTGCTCTTTCCAAAAACTTATCGCTTGGCGCACGGCCTACTATCATTTCGTAAATAGTAAACAAAGCATGGCCGCCATCAAGAGCAGGTATCGGCAATAAATTTACAAAGGCCAATGCAATTGAAAGAAATGCCGTTAAGCCCCAAAATCTTTCCCAATCCCACTTAGGTGAAAACTGCTGGCCGATGGTAAGGAAACTGCCCACCTGCTTGTAGCCTTTCAAATCCGGGTTGAAAATTATCCTGAATTGTTTGATGTAATTAACAAGCCCTGTCCAGGTGCGTTTTGCACCGGCAGGGAATGACTCGAAGAAACCGTATTTCTTTTCAACGATGGTCAAAAACTTGTCAAAGCTATAAGCCCTGAAACCGAGAATAGCCGAATCGGGAATAACAATATTCAGTTTTACAGTATCTGGACCGCGCAATACAAGAAGATAGGTACTATCCTTTTTAAAATTCTGAACCTGTTGTTTAAACTGCTGGAAGTAAGCAATAGGCACCGAATCAACCTGTATGATCTGGTCGCCATGTTTGCCACCGGCAATATCAATTGGCGACTTAGGATAAACGGAATCAATCATAGCCGGAATAGCCGGTGAAACAAAATCAAGCCCTTTAGAGGCCATGATATGCTTGTAAACATCTATTGGAACAGGTAAGGACATCTTTTGTCCCTTGCGCTCAATCTGCAGCGTTTTAGCGTTGTTCAACAACAAGTCAATACCAATTGTCTGGCTGTTCTTAAACACCTTGCCGCCATCGTACGATACCATTTTATCGCCATCCTGCAATCCCATTGTTTTACCAACGGAGTCAATAGCAAAACCATACTTTGCATTTTCAACAGGCAAATAACTTTCGCCGTTAAAGTATAGCAACTGCCAATAAATAACGATTGCCAAAAGGATATTTACTATAATACCACCCAGCATAATTATCAAACGTTGCCATGCCGGCTTACTGCGGAACTCCCACGGTTGTGGTTCGCTTTTCAAAAACTCCTCGTCCATGCTCTCGTCAATCATCCCGGCAATTTTTACGTAGCCGCCAAGAGGGAACCAACCCAAACCATATTCAGTATCGCCAATCTTCTTTTTAAAGAGGGCAAAATTGAGCACCGTTGGAAAAGGGAACATAAAATCGAAGAACAGGTAAAACCTTTCCACCCGCGTTTTAAACATACGGGCGGTTATATAATGTCCAAATTCGTGTAGTGTAACCAGGATAGAAAGACTGAGAATAAACTGCGCTATCTTAATGAAAGTCTCCATTCAAAAATTTTATTGAGGCGCAAATGTATGAAAAAGGCGCTAGGTGAGGGGAATGGGGAATGGGGAATGCGGAATGCGGAAGGTTATTCCATTGCGGAATTGAGATTTTTCTAGGGTTCGTAGGGTTTATACTTCACACATAGTATTGATAATCAGGAATTTATTTTTAAGATTACACTTTTCTTTCAAGACGTAACCGGGTTAATAATCTCGCTTACGGCGTTAAGGATCGCAGCCAGACGGTCAAGGTCAACACTTGTAAATGGTCTGTCCTTGTCCAGTAAAAGTAAATTCAGGCACTCCCAGTCATCCATTAGGGAACCAATTACAACTCTAGGTTCTTTCTCAACGTCAAAAAGATTTCCTTTAATTGCAGAGTAGTAATCATTTTTGATTTCTATGTCGTTAGGAAAGTAGAATTTCAAATAATTGTTAGTCAGCAACAATACCTGTTGAATATCTTTTGTCTTGATTATCATAAAAATATTTTAGCGCTTAGCACAATTACTGTATAACCCAATTCCTCAACTCATCCGCAATCCCTCTGTCGTTCATCAGCCTGGGCACCTTATTCTGCCCACCCAACTTGCCCTTGGTTTTCATATATTCTGCAAAGGCACCGGCTTTAAGTTGACGGATCTTCAGTTGCTGCAACACATGTCCTTTTCTTAAATCTTTGTAATAAGAATTTCTTTCCTGCAGGTTCTCGTCAATTAGTTCTGCAAAATTCCGGAGGCTATGAGGCAGGTGGCTGAATTCAATAAACCACTCGTGGTAAGGCAATTCGCCATCGGGGTTCACTTGCGGTGCAACGGTAAATTCTGTAACACCTGCGTGGGTCTCGCGCATGGCCTGCTTTAGTGCAAATTCAACCTCCTCCCCTATTACATGCTCGCCAAAGGCCGAAATGAAATGTTTTATTCGTCCGGTTACAACAATGCGGTAAGGTTTCAGCGACACAAATTTTATAGTATCGCCTATATCATACCCCCACAAACCCGCGGTGGTGTTTAATATTAGCGCGTAGTTAACCCCCAACTCCACCTCTTCCAGCCAAATCCGTTTAGGATTTTCATTGAAAATCTCATCTGCTTTTACAAATTCGTAAAAGATACCACCATTTATATTCAACAATAATCCCGGCTGTTTTTGCGAATCCTGGTAAGCAATAAAGCCCTCACTGGCCGGGTAAGTTTCAACTGAATCAATTTTAAAACCAACCAGCGATTCAATGCGATGCCGGTAAGGCTCATAATTCACTCCTCCGTAGGCGAACACTTTAAAATCAGGGAAAATATCTTTGATATGTTGTTTGCCTGAAAGCTCCAATAACTTCTCAAAATACATTACTACCCATGGTGGAATTCCGCTAATCAGACTCATTCGCTCCTTAACCGTTTCGCGGGCAATAGTATCTACCTTGGTTTCCCAATCTTCAATGCAATTTGTTTGGTACGAAGGAAGGCGATTGGCATTTACATAAAACGGAACATGGTGATAAACGATACCGCTTAACCTGCCCGAGGGTATAGCACCAAAATTTTCAAGCGCCGGGGAGCCCTGCAGAAATATCATTTTATGATCGAAAAATGCGGAGTTGCCCGTTTCGGCAACATACATCATCAGCGAGTTACGGGCGGCCTTTATCATTTCGGCAATTTGCAAATCGGTAACAGGTATATATTTAGTGCCGCTGGTTGTTCCGCTTGATTTACAAAAATACAGGGGCTTACCGGGCCAAAGCACATCCGGCCTA
>JAQBNQ010000406.1 GCA_028288545.1 Bacteroidota bacterium | reverse complement strand
CAATGTAAAGTGGGCTAAAAAAGCCGGTGGCAGCGGAACCGATTTTAGCCAGGGCATAAGCACCGACGGTTATGGAAATGCCTACGTAACAGGTTCTTTCGGCAGTTCAAGTATTACTTTTGGCAGCTACACCCTGGCCAACAGCGGGGGCAATGATGTTTTTGTTGCAAAGTTCGATACCGCCGGCAACGTGATGTGGGCTAAAGCTGCCGGAGGTGTAGCCTACGACATTGGCTATGGCATTAATACAGACATCCACGGAAATTCCTGCATAACAGGAGCCTATGCCAGCGGATCCATTACGTTTGGGGCTTATACATTAGGTTACAATGGCGGCACCGACGATATTTTTGTTGTAAAATATGATTCGGCCGGTAATGTAATTTGGGCGCATAACGAAGGTGGAACCAGTTACGACCAGGGCTTAGCCGTAAATATGGATGGACAGGGAAATGTTTATGTAACGGGCGGGTTCGGCAGCTCTTCAATCACTTTAGGCACTACTACATTATTCAATAACGCAACCAGTGGTGGTGGCAATCTTTTTGTTGTAAAATACGACCCCTCCGGCAATGTATTGTGGGCCAAAGGCGCCGGTGGAACGCGTGGCGATGACGGACAAGGTATAAGCACAGATGCCAACGGCAATGCGTATATAGTTGGGGATTTAACAAGTCCGGATATTACAATTGGCAGCACTACTTTAATTAACGCAGATTCAGCAGGAGGGTCGAGTATATTTGTAACCAAAATTGCTGCCTGTGTTTTACCCACGGCGCCTATTTCTGCCAATCAAAGAATTTGTGTCGGAAACAGTACTATTCTTTCGGCCACCGGTACCGGTGCCTTTGGTTGGTATAGTGCCGATACAGCAGGAACCTATCTTGGCGGTGGTAACAATTTTGCAACACCGGTGGTAGACTCAATGACTACTTTTTACGTGCAGGATAGTACCTGTGTCGCTTCTTCGCGCATAGCGGTTACTGTTACTGTAAATCCTAAACCTGCAGCGGGTATTACACCCTTAAGCAACGACACACTCACTACCGGAACCTTTGCAAGTTACCAGTGGCTATTAAACGGTAATCCAATAGCAGGAGCAACCGCCGCCGCCTACCTTGCCGCCGCCAATGGCAACTACCAGGTTGCTGTAGTTGATAGCAATGGGTGTATAGATACTTCGGCCATATACAACTTCACACTTTTGGGCGTTGCAGGTACCAGGCAAATAGATAACGTTCATTTATATCCTAACCCTTCTACCGGCAACATTTATTGCAGCGGATTGAAAAGCGGTGAAACCATAGAAATATACAATGTGCTGGGCGAATTTGTTTACTCTGCCCAACTTAGCGGTGCCCAGCATTTACTGGATATGAGCGCCAATGCCAAAGGCATTTACCTATACCGGGTTATCGATAACCACTTAAATATTCAACAAGGGCAAATTGTGTGGGAGTAACTTACTTAAAGGCCAGCAACACTTTGAGCTTATGAGTTGATGAACTCAGAGACTTCAATTCTTCATTGACCTTCTACGTTGTCCTCCCTAACTTGGAAGAACTGGTTATTGCCGTGACCCAAGACTGTATAAGTCTGTGCAGCACAACTCAAGGCAACAAAGTCAGAATCCCCTCCACCACAAGTAATCGCCGCATTTATAATGTAGCAATTCACTCACTAGAAAGAATATCTCCCTTATTAATAATTCGGGGATTCAGGTAATCGTTGTTATCAATAACTATAGAAGCCTTAAACATAGGATCAGCCTGTAAAATGTACATTTCCTGCCCGGGACGGTACCGCGAAAAAAATTTCCTTTCAACTTCCTTTATCTGTTCAACATCATTGCCAATATCACTTCTTTCAATGTTCCTGGCAAGACTGGTTTCAAGTGAAACATCCAGGTAAATGGAATAGTCCCAAAAGGCGGATAGTTCGGGGCGGTTTAAAAATATTCCTTCTACAATCAGAACCGCATTTTGGGGAACCTCCTTAGGTTTCTCTACAACCGGTTTATCCTGCTCTACATCAAAAACCTTTGTTATGTATTGCCGTCCTTCCTTAAAAGGCAATATTACGTTTGCGATAAAACTATCGTAATCATAAGAGTCATGATAAAAGCCTGAAGGAGAATCTTTGCCCTGCCTATAGCGGACATTTTTAGGATTATGAAAGCCATCAATAGTAATCAGTACCACATCTTTCCCCTCTTCTCCAATACTTGTTTTAAGTTGTTGAGCAAAGAAAGTTTTACCAGCGCCATCTACACCATCCACGGCTATAATAACAGGCGCATCTTTTTTAAGAGCGAAAATCTTTTCCTTCAAGGTATTGAGCACAGCCTTTGTTTCATTAGTCATAGAAGCCGTAAGTTACAAACTAAGAATCCTTATCGCAAAGTAGCGGTTATTGAAGGATGATTGCTTAATCTTTTATCCTTAGGGAGCTCGGAACGTTGTCTGTAGCCCCTTTTTCATTGGCTGTTGGCTAACGTCTTATATCTAATTATCTTGTGTCTATCCCCATCGCCCGCCGTCCGTGGTCCATCGTCGCAAATAATTCCCATCCATATTATATCTTTGGGGTTCATTTTATTTATCACAAAACGATCCTGATATGAAAAAAGTAACTGGCATAGGCGGTGTATTTTTTAAATGCGATGATGCAAAAGCTATGACCGATTGGTATACCAAAAACCTTGGTTTGCCCAGCAGCGAATACGGAACAACATTTGAATGGCGCGATACCGATAACCCGGCAATAAAAGGCTCTACATCCTGGTGCACGTTTCCGGAGAATACCAAATATTTCAATCCGTCCACCAAGCCGTTTATGATCAACTACCGCGTGGAAAATATTGTTGAGTTGGTAACGGAATTGAAAAAGGAGAACGTGACCATTGTTGATGAGATTGCTGAATACGATTATGGCAAGTTTGTTCATGTGCTCGACCCCGAAGGAAACATTATTGAACTTTGGGAACCCAAAGATGAGTTAGAACCGGATAGTAAGTAAGCGCATTGGCAGTATTACAAGTGTTTGAAGTGTACCGGTATTATTAATTAAAAAGACCAGGCATGAGAAAAATAATTGTTTTATCGTTTATTAGTTTGGATGGAGTAATGCAGGCACCAGGCGGCCCCAAGGAAGACCCATCAGGCGGGTTTAAATATGGCGGTTGGACTGCACCTTTTGGTGATGATGTTGGCGGTAAGTTAATGAGTAAGCAGTTGAAACCTGCAGCTTATCTTTTGGGCAGAAAAACATTTGATATATGGGAACCCTACTGGCCCAAACATGGCGACTTTTGGCCGGCCATAAATAGCGGCACCAAGTATGTGCTATCAAACAAGAGGAAAAAGTCGGATTGGAAGAATTCTGTTTTCATCAAGAGTGTAGCAGATATAAAGAAGCTCAAAAAATCAAAGGGTCCGGATATACAGGTTCATGGCAGTGGCGAACTTGTGCGCATGTTACTTAAACACGACCTGGTGGACGAACTGTGGCTCAAAATTCACCCGGTGATTCTTGGCAAAGGAAAAAAGTTGTTTAACGCTAAGGCTGCTCCTACGGCATTTAAATTAACGGAAAGTGTTACTACAACCACCGGAGTGATCTTTGCCAATTACAAGCGGGCCGGCAAAGTGAATACCGGTACTGTGGGCGCATAATTGCAATTAGTTGATAGTTGTTAGTTGCCTGTTGTTAGGAATACAAAAGCAGCGCCGGTGTAATATGCATGTAGCCTGCTATCAGATATAGATAATTATGATTTAATTGCAATATTGTTTAATCATTCAACCCTACAACATGAAGCTACTGCACATCGCCATAATTTTACTTTTAGGATACATCAATACCACTGCCCAGGCACCGAATTGGCTGTGGGCAAAAGGTGCAGGAGGGCATGGCCCTTATGGAAATTCAAGCCGTGGTATTGCTACCGACCGCCAGGGCAACTCCTACATCACCGGGGAGTTTAGCTGTCCCGTTTTTGTAATTGGAAGCGATACGCTACTTCCAGCTGCTGTTAATGCCAATGTTTTTATTGCAAAGTATGATGCCAACGGTAACGAAATTTGGGCAAAAAGACCCATCGGAAATGGCATTGCATATGGTATTAGCTTAGATGGCAATGGCAATGTTTATATAACGGGGCAGTTCTTCACTTCTATGATTTTTGATCATGATACGCTATCCAACCCCTCGGGCTTTTATATTTTTGTAGCAAAATATGATTCGGCCGGTAACGAGCTTTGGGTAAGGTGTAACAGCCTTACCGGGGCATTAGCTTCCAACAACGCTTACAGTATTAGCGCAGATAACAAGGGCAATGTTTATGCAACCGGAGAGTTTAGCAATACCACCATTACGTTTGGCAGCTATACGCTCACCAATTCGGGCAGTTTTGATTTTTTTATTGTAAAGTACGACTCAGTCGGCAATGTAAAGTGGGCTAAAAAAGCCGGTGGCAGCGGCACCGATTTTAGCCAGGGGGTAAGTATCGATGGCTATGGAAATGCCTATGTAGCAGGGTCCTTCGGCAGTTCAAGCATTACTTTTGGAAGCAATACCCTTACCAACAACGGTGCCAACGACGTGTTTATTACAAAATACGATACAGCCGGCAATGTAGTTTGGGCTAAGGCTGCCGGGGGTGCTGCCTACGACATTGCCTATGGCATTGCTACCGACAAACACGGAAACTCGTGTATTACCGGCATATTTGCCAGTTCAACCATTTCTTTTGGGCCCTATACAGTGGGTAACAACAGCGGTAATAATGATTATTTTATTGCGAAATATGATTCGGCCGGTAATGCAGTTTGGGCAAGTAACGACTGGGGATCTACTTACGCCCAGGGTTTAGCTATAACTGTTGATGAGCAAAGCAATGCTTATGTAACGGGCGGGTTCGAAGGCACTTCAATAGTTTTAGGTACTACTACTTTATATGCATCAAACGGGGTTGGCAATTTTTTTGTGGCAAAATACGACACCTCGGGCAATGTGAAGTGGGCCAAAGCTGGCGGGGGAATTGATGGTGATGCCGGGCAAAGTATAAGCACAGATGCCAGCGGCAATGTGTACCTGGTGGGTGATTTAACAAGTCCCTCTATTACACTGGGCAACACCACTATATTTAACTACGATACAGCCGGTGGATCGAGCATTTTTATAACCAAAATTGCTGCCTGTGTTTTACCCACGGCGCCTGTTGCTGCTTCTCAAAGAATTTGTGCCGGCAATAGTACCGTTCTTTCGGCAACCGGTACCGGTACCTTTGGCTGGTACAGTGCCAACTCGGGCGGAACTTATCTTGGCAGTGGAAACAGCTTTGCTACGCCCGTGGTAAACTCCCCAACTACTTTTTACGTGCAGGATAGTACTTGTCAGCCATCCATCCGTACTGCAGTTACAGTAACCGTCAATCCCAAACCAACGGCTACCATTACACCGCTAAGCAACGATACCCTAACCACCGGGTCATTTTCCAGCTACCAGTGGCTATTAAACGGTAGTCCTATCTCGGGAGCAACCGGTGCCTCATACGTTACTGTGGCCAATGGTAATTACCAGGTAGCAGTAGTTGATAGCAATGGATGCATGGATACTTCAGCCATATATAGCTTTATACTTTTAGGTGTTGCAGGTACCGGCCAGGCGGATAACATTCATTTATATCCTAATCCTTCTACCGGCCTCATTTATTGCAGCGGATTGAAAAGCGGTGAAACCCTGGAAATATACAATGTGCTGGGCGAATTTGTTTACGCTGCCCCACTTAGCGGTGCTTCGTATTTACTGGATATGAGCGCCAATGCCAAAAGCATTTACCTATACCGGATTACCGATAACCACTTAATTATTCAGCAAGGTAAAATTGTGTTGGAGTAATTAACTTAAATGCGGACAACACTATGAGCTTATGGCGACGTTGTCCGGACCATTGTCTGAGCCGCGGATTATGAGGACCCTCCTTAGACGGCGGGCAGGTTACCAGATTACACAGACAAATTCAAATCCGTGTAATTCCTCAATCCGTTTAATCTGTGATGCTGACAATTAAATGGGCTTCGACTCTTCATTGGGTTTCCAGGTTGTGCTGCGGAACACTTAGAAGACCGGGTGTTTACCTAACAACCTGACCAAGATGAATAATTTGTACATTTATTCATGGCAAAAGAAAAATATAAAACACTAGAACTGGAAGGCAATACTTATATTGTTGATACCTCGATGGACGATATGGCGGTCATTACAGAGGTTGACTCGAACTTTATGGTTGATATGGTAAAATATGACGAATCAATAACGTGCCGCAGAAGAACTAATAAGGCAAAACGAATGCAAGTTTGGTATTATGAGGAAAAGGTTAAGCCCAAAAGAAGTATTTGGATAAAATTTATAGACGGCTCAACAAAAAGAATATTGGGCACCCTTTAAAATTTAGTTTGGGCAGTTTGTTACCTGAATTAATGACAGAACAAAAATGATTTTAAGCCAGTAAATAATATAGCAGCAGAAATTAAAGAATATGGGGAACGATAAAAAGACAACCGCCACACCGGAACTAAAAACTGAAGAAATTGTCCCTGCAAAGAACGAAGTTATTACGAAGCCAAAGATTTGTTGTCTTGATTTAACGGAAGACGTTACGACAGCACTATTATCTTCGGGGTACAATCTTTTTTTAGGAACCCTCGGTGCTGTGAGAGAAATACCCAATACGAGCAGGGGTGATTCACAGCTTGTGACACTAGATTATGATTTTCCTGAAAACTTTCACGAATTTGACATGTTGATCTTGGACCTCACAAATGAAGTCAAAAAAGAATTTAAACCCGTTGTACCCGGTGAACGAAAAACGAGTAGTCGTTCTATGTTTTATTTAGCTTGCAGTTATCCTTCAACTCTTTTTGACCCCAGACCGCTTTCATCCTCACTGCTCGCCCAAAAAATTACAGAAGTTCAAAATAGAAAATTCATTGAGATAATTTTTGCCGCAGAACAATACGATATTGAATATGAAATAGTTGAAATATCAGATGGCTACTCAAAGAATCATCCGAATGAAAAAAAAGCTTTATATAGCTTTAATCCCTGGTTACCGCTTTCGAGCAAAAGAGTGGGTAAAGAAGTTACGATTTGCTCAATTCCTGACGAACTTTTAAACTTATTAAAAAAGCACGTTGCAGACCTTAGGTACGAGCAAACATTCAGTCACCCAACAGAGTGGGACAAAGAGAAAGGGCAGAGTGTCTTCATCCCATCGTTGGTGCCATTTTTAAAGAATGTAAATGATGAAATAGTTTCATTTGTTCAGCAAAGAGGAAATTACATTTCCTTCGTTTTTCCGAACATAAAAAATAAAGAGAAATTTCTATCTGATTTCTTGAAGAATATTCTACCTGGACTTTATCCAGAGATGTTTCCCTTTTCGACTCAATTTAAATGGATTGAAAACCCCGAATATTTTGTCCCAAACCATGCGAAACTGCTTGAAGAAAAAATAAAGCTGCAAGAAGAATTTAATAAACGCTCGCACCTCATTAACGAACAAGTTAACGAAAACAGCAGTAAGTTTAAGTTTTTGCATGACCTGCTTACGGAAACAGACGATAAATTAGTTCATGCGGTGCGTTCCTTTTTGAAATTTCTGGAATTCAAAAAGGTGATAATTAAGGATGAGGAATCAAAGTCAATAAAGGAAGAAGACCTACAAGTAGAACTTGACGAAGGGATACTCGTAGTCGAAACTAAAGGTATTGGTGGCACTTCAACTGACGCCGATTGTAGTCAGATTTCAAAAATAAAACATCGAAGGAGTAAGGAGAGAAACAAGTTTGATGTATCAGCACTTTACATTGTAAACCACCAAAGATTTTTGCCGCCGAGCCAGAGAAGAAATCCGCCCTTCACAGAACACCAAATTGAAGACGCGAAAAATGATGAGAGAGGGCTGCTCACCACTTGGCAATTATTTAACCTCTATTATGAGATTCAAAATGGCGTAATAACGAAGGAACAAGCAAGAAAGCAAATCCTTGAATACGGTCTTGTTATTTTTAAACCCAAACTTTCAGTAAATCTTGGTTCGCCGAATGAACTTTTCCAAAATGGTCAGGTTGCAATTATTAATATTGCGAACACAAAAATCAAAGTAGGTGACACCATTATTTTAGAGAGGGATAACTACTTCAGTAAAGCCAAGGTTCTTTCGCTTCAGATCGGAGACAACGAAGTGAAAGAAGCTTCTAATGGAGAATTGGGAATAAAACTTGACCATAAAATGGCAAAAAAGACAGTGTTGTGGACGGAATAATTTTCGGTGACTTTGTGGGTCCATTTGTCGAAGCGCATTAAGGTGTCGTCCCTAACAGGACGAAATTCCCTCACCACCACATCATAGCTACCAATATTAATTCCCTAGCGGGAATAGAGCGCAAATGAAATGTGCCGTTAGGCACTACATATCGGTAGAACAACGACGACAAAAATAATTCGCGTTCCGTTAGGGAGGCTACCTCGATGCTAGATATCCCAAATCCACCACCCCCGCCTCTCGTCCCTGGCCCTTCGTCCCTTTTTCTCTTCCTAACAACAGGCAACCAACAACTAACAGCCAATTTTGCCTTAAAACACATTTTTTTCTCTTCAATAGATAAAAAATTCTAAATTTATTCGTTAAACCCTGTCGAAAGATGAAACAAAAGTACCCCTTCCTGTTCGCCTTAATTTTTTCGTGCCTTTTTGCCAGTTCGCAAACCACCTTCCAGGTTGAATACAGCTACGGTTTCAGTATCCCGATAATGAGCAACATTATCCAAAACCCTGTGGGCAATTATGTAATGACAGGTACCAACGGTACGTTTCCGGTGCATGGTATTATTGCGCAAATAGATACAAACGCAAACGTGGTGTGGTCGTACCGTTATATTAGCTCTATACAAACCGAAATAACAGATATTAAAAACGTAAGTGCCGGCGGCTATATAGTGACAGGTTCCAGCAATCCGGGTTTGGTGTTAATGCGCCTTGATGCCAATGCCAATGTTATCTGGTCTAACACATATCACTTTATAGGCACCAATTCAAACGCCTCGGAATACGCCAGTAAGGTAATAGCTACTACAGATGGGGGCTTTGTAGTGGCCGGCTATATTTATGGAGTGGACCCCGATGGAGCCGGTGCCGCTGCAAGGCAGGATTCGGCCAACCCATATTGCTTAAAGGTAAACAGTGCAGGTACTTTGCAGTGGGCAAAGGTTATTTGCCCTACTACAGCTTACATTAACGATCACGTTTTTAATGACGTTGCAGAAGTATCGGACGGGTATATTTTTGGTGGTAACATGAGTCAGGGACAGGCTGATGCTTCGGGTCTTTACGGCCTTGTTGCAAAAACCGACTTTAACGGTAACCTTAAATACCTGGAGCACTTTGGCCCTGGTGGAAGTGATGCCGAGGTTACTTCGGTAACTGCTACCAGCGGCACCTCGGTGGTGTTAGGCGGCGATGATGGTAACAACGGTACTGCGTTTTTTATCAATGCAGCTTCGTCTAACGGAGCTTTGTCCGGAGGCTTTCAGTATAAGGCTCCTGCAATTTTTGGCGGCGAGTTGCTAAACTTCGATCTAACCCCTACTAACGATGGTTTCTACAGTATGGTAGGTATGTTTTTAAACCCGTTGAGTTTTGGCAGCCAGTTTAATAATTACCTGATGAAGGTAAACCCAACAACCGGTGCAGTGGTTTGGGGCGAATCGTATAATGGCGGCTTTGCGGCACTGTTTCCGCAAGGGCGGCAGGTGCGCGATAGTGGGTATATTATGGTAATGACCAACCTATCTACCACCTTTGGCGGCTATACTTACTTTGTTACTAAAACAAATTCTGCAGGCTCCACTTCGGCTACCGCTTGTACTCCTTCCGGCTTTAACCCGGCTAAAAGCGCTTATGCTCCTTCGCTTACCGTGTTTTCTCCGGGTGATACGCTCACCGGTTCGGTTACAAACAGCTTTAGCCCTACACGTACCTCATCTATCCCTGCAGATAGTATACACTGCTTAACAGTTATTTGTACTCCACCTGCAGCACCAACGGCCAGTGCAAGTGCACCTACCGTATGTTCAGGCGGACCATCTACTATCAATGGAAGCGGTTCGGGTACTTTA
>JAQBNQ010000182.1 GCA_028288545.1 Bacteroidota bacterium | reverse complement strand
AAATATCGCATTAAATAAATCATATCGCAAATATTCTTATCCGCGTGTTTCAGAGCAACATTCATTATTTAACGTATGAGAGGCAAAAACAAAAAAATCCTCGAGCACTCACGTATTCGGGGATTTTGTATTTAGATCTTTCCCACTCATAAAACAGCATTTCGCTGACCAAATCTCTCCCAATAAAAACACCTCCCCACTTGCGGGCAAAATATTGTCGGTTCTATTCGCAAAGTAGCGTTGCTCCATATCTTTAGTTGATATAGTTTTTGCTTCTTTAAAACCAGCTTCATTGGCTTGAGCCAATATTTCCTCCGGTGCAAAAAAACTCATAAAAGGTGTACCTGCAGCGCGGGCGCCTTTTTCGGCCATTTCCTGCATCGGTTTGTCTTCTTCATCAAGAAGCGCCAGTGGCAGGTAGAATGTCATGGCAAGTTTTGAGCCTGGCGCCAAGGCGGCAATTTGATTTAGGGTATCAATAATTGCCTCTTTTGTAAGATACAGGCTAACACCGGTACAAGCAACAACTGCCGGTTTATTAGGGTCAAATCCCGCTTTCAATAAGTGTTGCCACCACGAAGAAGTTTCAAAATTAACCGGTACAAAATGAAGGTAATCCGGAACGCCAAAACCGAGTTCAATTAGCCGCTTTTGTTTCCAGGTTAGTGTGTCGGGTTGGTCAATTTCAAATATCTGAAGTTTGGAAGCAACATCCGGGTGGCGTTGCGCAAAGGTGTCGAGCCCTGCACCCAGAATAACGTACTGCGCCATTCCCTGTTTGCTTTGCTCAATGATCAGATCATCAATGAAACGGGCACGGGCCACAATAGATGCCCGAAGACGCTTTGTATATTTCATATCAGGACGTTCCTGCCAGTTATCGGGCGGCGCTACCAGCTTCAATCCAATTTCATCTTCAATAATATAGGGCTTTGCGTCCACCTGCATATGTAAGGCTCTCCATAAAGCTGTTCTTACTGCAGTATTATCCGGTTGTATCATTGCAAAGTTTTTTTGGACATTTAAAATCCCCAAATACACGCGCATCCAAGGATTTTGTATTTTAAGTCCCTCCGCAGGGCGAAGGATTTTAAGGGGCCAATTCAAATTTTAAATTAAGCGCCAACCCCATTAACCCATGCACTAATAAGTTGAATGGTCCTTAAAGGCATTTAACCCCAAATTCTTTTTATTTTATAACTATCAAAGGCCAGGTCTATACTTACAATAGCAAGTTCCTCGCAACTGCTCTGTGCTATAATCGCCCTGTCAAACGGATCGCGGTGATGATATTCTAATTTATTCAAAGCCAGTAAATGTTCCGGAAGGATGGGCAACAGTTCAAACCCATTATCTGCTACCTCTTTTATTATTTTTTTAAGAGGCGACTTCACTACAAGTTTGCCCAGGGAAAGCTTAATGGTTATCTCCCATAGCGATGCTACACTCACAAAAATGATATTCGCTTCATTTTCTATCTCCTTTTTTGTTTTCTCCGGTAGTTGTTTATCATTTTCAACAAACCAGATAAAGGCGTGGGTATCTAACAGCAGATTCATTCCATATATTCTTTAAAATCTTCCAATGGCTCATCGAAGTTATCTTTCATAATAAAGGTACCCTTCATACAACCTGCCTTTGGATGAATTTTTTTCTTGTTTTTGCCCGATTTTAGCAAGCTTCCTAAAAAATCAAGCAGCTTGGTTTTTTCCGAGTCAGACAAGTTCAATATTTGAGTATATAGCAATGAAGTGTTCATGGGCTCTTATTTTTATACAAAGGTAAGATTCCCCAATTCAACCGCAAAACCCGGGCTAAAACCGAAAGAAAACTTGTTTTCGTTCGCTAATTAAAAAAAATCCCCAAACACTCACGTATTCAGGGATTTTGTATTTGTGTCTTTCCTTTTCAGAAAAGAGTATTTAAATCTTATTCAAATTTAAGGTCAAGGGCAAGGCCTCTCAACTCGTGCATTAACACGTTGAATGATTCAGGGACACCTGCATCCGGCAGATTGTCGCCTTTCACAATTGCTTCGTAAGTTTTTGCACGGCCAATGATGTCATCCGATTTAACGGTAAGTAATTCCTGTAGTACGCTTGATGCACCGTAAGCCTCGATAGCCCAAACCTCCATTTCACCAAAACGCTGACCACCAAACTGAGCTTTACCACCCAGCGGTTGTTGTGTAATGAGAGAGTAAGGTCCGATAGAACGTGCGTGCATTTTATCGTCAACCATGTGTATCAGTTTCAACATGTAGATGATCCCTACCGTTGTTGGCTGGTGGAATCTTTCTCCCGTTTCGCCATCATGCAGGTAAGTAGAACCTAAAGCCGGTAACCCTGCCTTGTTAATATAAGCCTCAATTTCGTCGAGTGATGCACCATCGAAGATAGGAGTTGAGAATCTTGCACCCAACTTCTGTCCTGCCCAGGCCAATACGGTTTCGTATATCTGGCCTAAGTTCATACGGCTTGGTACCCCTAGCGGGTTAAGCACGATATCAACCGGTGTTCCGTCTTCAAGGAATGGCATATCTTCTGCACGAACTATCTTGGCAACAATACCTTTATTACCGTGACGGCCCGCCATCTTATCTCCCACTTTCAGTTTACGCTTCTTGGCAATATAAACCTTAGCCAGTTTCAATACACCTGATGGTAATTCATCACCAATAGAGATATTGAATTTCTCGCGCTTGAATTTTCCGGTCTCTTCGTTGTTACGGATGTTGTAGTTGTGCAACATCATCTTCACCATCTTGTTGCTGTCTTCGTCTTTTGTCCAGTTGTTGCCGTCAACTACTGCAAAGTCAAGGTCAGAAAGTAATTTGGCAGTAAACTTGGTTCCCTTACTTACCAATTCTTCTTTGTAGATAGTCTGGATGCCGGTTGTAACTTTTCCGCTCAATACCGTCATTAACTTGTCTATCAAAGTAGCCTTAATATCGCCGTGTTTCTTTTCGTAATCCTTGTCCAGTTTCTCAAGGGCTGTTTTTTCTTTTGCTTTAGAGGTTTTATCCTTTTTAGCACGGGCAAACAACTTCTTAATAATAACTGTTCCTTCAATTGAAGGTGGAACTTTCAAAGACGCATCTTTCACATCACCGGCCTTATCACCGAAGATGGCACGTAACAATTTCTCTTCCGGAGTTGGGTCGGTTTCACCTTTAGGGGTGATCTTACCGATCAATATATCTCCTTCTTTTACTCTTGCTCCAACACGGATGATACCGTTATCATCCAGGTCCTTAGTTGCTTCTTCAGATACATTCGGTATATCCGGTGTCAATTCCTCTTCACCCAGTTTTGTATCGCGCACTTCCAATTCAAATTCTTCAACGTGGATAGAAGTGAAAATATCATCGCGAACAACTCTTTCAGATATAACGATGGCATCCTCAAAGTTGTAGCCTTTCCATGGCATGAAGGCCACTTTCAGGTTAGCTCCAAGTGCTAATTCTCCACCTTGTGTAGCAAATCCTTCGCAAAGAATTTGTCCTTTGCTTACGCGCTGGCCTTTCTTTACAATAGGTTTCAGGTTGATACAAGTACTTTGGTTGGTCTTTAAGAATTTAGGAAGGTTGTAAGAAACCTTGTCGTCCTTAAACGAAACCAGTTTCTCTTCTTCTGTTCTGTCGTATTTAATAATGATCTGCAGGGCATCCACATATTCAACAGTACCATCTCTTTCT
>JAQBNQ010000369.1 GCA_028288545.1 Bacteroidota bacterium | reverse complement strand
AGATAGAAGCGCCTAAGCCGTACACCGAATTGTTAGCCATAGCAATGGCCTCGTTCATATCCTTTACCCTGATAACACTCCAAACCGGCCCGAATATTTCCTCGTCAAAGGCCGGCATTCCGGGTTTTACATCCACCAAAACTACCGGGGTGCGAATGTTCTCAATGTATTTACCCGCCCATGTGGCAGAGATGTTTTTAGCCCCCGCTTCAATAGATTTTTCAATCTGGCTGCTCACTTTCTGCGCCAGGTCCAATCGTGCAAGGGGGCCGATTTGCGTTCCATGTTTCATCGGGTCACCAAAATGTAACTGATCTACTGCCACCCTAAGTTTTTCGGTAAATTCATCCGCTATTTGTTCAACCACAATAAAACGCTTGGCCGCATTGCAACTTTGCCCCGAGTTAATACTCCTCGACTTAACGGCACCTGCAACAGCAAAATCAAGGTCGGCATCTTCCAATACAATAAAGGCATCGTTGCCACCCAATTCCATTACACACTTTTTTATGTGCTTACCTGCCTGTGAGGCAAGTAGGCTACCCGTGGCATCGCTGCCTGTAAAGCTAAGCCCGGCAATGAGTTTATCGGCCAGTAACTTACCGGTGTCATCATTGGTCAAAAAATAACTTTTAAAAACCCCATCAGGCAAACCGGCTTCATTAAAAAATTCCTCTATGGCTTTAGCGCATTGAGGCACATTAGGCGCGTGTTTTAGTATGGTCACATTCCCTGCAATAAGCGAGGGCACTGCAAATCGAAACACCTGCCAGAAAGGGAAATTCCACGGCATAACAGAAAGAATGATACCCACCGGTTCAAAACGGATATAGCTTTTTGATGCATTGGATTTAACCGGCTCATCCTTCAAAAAATCAGCGGCATTTTTGATGTAATAGTCAAAGGCGGTTAGCACCTTGTTTATCTCGTATTCAGCCTCGCCAATGGGTTTGCCCATTTCAAGGGTTATCAGTTCGGCGTATTTTCTCTTATTCTTCTCCAGTACATCGGCAACTTTTTGCAGTTGGGCTCCTCTTTCTGCTACCGTAAGTTTTCGCCATTTATTAAAGGCGTTTTGAGAAATACCAAGGTCAGGAAAAGGGTCTAAAGGGAATTCCTTTAGTACCTGGTTAGTGTATGGGTTTATAGAAGCGTATTTCATCAAAAGCATAATTAGCAATTGTTGAACAAACCGAAGGCAGATTGGTTTGAAAAAAATTAAAGATTCACGTATTTTACCTTGAACCAGATATCGCTGTTGCGGCCCTTATCGTCGGTGCAGGAAATTTTTACCGTTCCTTCCTCCGGAGTAAAGAACTCCTTTTTATGTGCATCGCTTTGCTTCCAAAACTTGTTGTTTACGTACCAGTAAACCGTTTTCACATCATTTGTAACATTGCAATTAAGTTGTAAGGGCTGAGGGTCTTTCTTGGCCAGGTAATACTCTGTTCCGTTTTTGGGGAAGGAAATAGTGGGCGCTCCTTCAACAAATATCTTGTCGCATTTGGGGTTGTGCATGGGTATCTTTTCATACACAATGCGGTTCTCATCAAAATATGCCTGCATATCGGGGGGCACTATCTTAAACATCTTCTTTTTGTATCCGGTTTCGGGAATACAGTGCTTACAGTAGGATAGTTTTTCATCGGGTGATACTGCCACCTCTTTCATGTTATCGCACATACCCGAAGTGGACACAAGTGGAATGAAATAATCCATTACCGTAGTTGTACAAAAATCGTTGGGCACTTTGCCCGTTTCGGAACAAACCAAACGGATTCCACATTCTTTTGGCATAGAATACCACTCGTTGGTACTGTTGTAATCAATGGTATTAAATATTCTGAAAAGCAAAGGGGTTGCAATGTTGGCTCCACTTAGCTCGGGCACTCCTTGTCCCGAAAAATTACCAACCCAAACGCCCACCGTATAATTTTTATTGTAGCCCAAACTCCATGCATCGCGTTTACCGTAGCTGGTACCGGTTTTCCATGCAATCTTTGGCAAATGCATACTTGATCCCCAAATGGCTGGAAGATCGGGCCTTGTAACGCGCGACAGGATATCGGTAATCATAAAGTCAGCCGAAGCAGAAAGTATCCTTGCAGTATCCTTACGACCCGCAGTGCGTTGAATGTAATTTGGCTTTTGATAAACCCCTCCGTTTGCAAAGGTTGAATACAAACCGGTCATCTCCTCCAGTGTAACACCGCAACCACCCAGGATAAGTGATAGCCCCAGTTTCTTTTCATCTTTTCTCACTTGCCTGAAATCGCAGTCCTCCAATTTAGAGATCATCTTATCGGTCCCCAAGTCATTCAGGGATTTTACTGCGGGAATGTTGAGTGAGTTCTCCAAAGCGTGTTCAACCGTAACGTAGCCGTTAAATTGCCGGTCGTAGTTTTCGGGCTGGTAGCCGTTGATGTTGATGGCCACATCGGTTAACACGGTTTTAGGAGTAAGAATGCCATTATCAATACACAAGCCGTACATCAAAGGTTTTAAAGCACTACCGGGTTGGCGGATTGCATCGGCACCGTTTACCTGGCCACCATCGGTTTTATCTTCAAAGTCCGCCGAGCCAATGTAGGCCACCACGTTATGTGTTTTGTTATCAATTACAACAACAGCCGCATTCTTTATACTCAGCGAATTCAAATTCTTTACGTATTCCGACACCATGTTTTCCAGCTTCAATTGCGTATTCATTTGCAGGTTAGTGTGTATGATCTCTTCCTGCAAAGTGCGTTTCAATTTAGCTGATAAGTGTGGAGCAAGATGTGGTGCTTCTCCTCTCCTTACTTCCAAAGGTTCGCTGATGGCATCGGCAATTTGCTTCTGACTAAAAATCTTGTCGTGCCCAAAACGGTTTAACCATTTGTTGCGCTCTCTTAAAATCAAATCATTGTTTTGTCCCAAGCGTAAGGATGATGGCCGGTTAGGGACAATAGACAGCGCAGTGATTTCGGCCAGCGATAAGTGATCGGGGTTCTTTCTGAAATAAAGAATGGATGCACTCTTTACTCCCTGTATATTGCTACCATACGGAACCAGGTTAAAATACAGCTGCAATATTTCTGGTTTGGAATATTTCCATTCCAACTGAAACGCCCTGAATATCTCCACCACCTTATTGAAATAAGTTCTGTCCTTAGGTTCTATCATCCTTGCCACCTGCATGGTAATGGTAGAAGCTCCTGAAGTCCGTTTAAGGTGTAGCACATTCATAACCGCTGCACGTATCATGGCAATGGGGTTAACACCAAAATGGTGATAGAAATACTTGTCCTCCTTGTAAATGAGGGTCTTCTTTAGCGTAGGCGAAATTTCACTTAACTCGGTTTTCATACGCCACTGCTGGTCGTGGGTAAGAAAGGAATGAATAACAGTGCCCTTACTATCCAAAACAATGGTTGAATACTCTATTCTATCGGGCAGTGGGAAGATTGCGTTGAGCAACAGAAACAACACAAAAGAAACTGCGGTTGCAATTAAAAGCCTTTTTAAAAATCTGAGAAGTCTTCGGTTCACTGGAGATTATAGATAGAACGCAAAAATGTCCAATTAGTATGAAGTATCATATCTTTTTATCTCTTCCATAACCACGTCAAACGAGAACCGCGTCAAGCCCGCCCGGATGACCGGATCGGACGGGGGTAAGAACCGCTTGAGGGGTTATATCGCGATAACCCCAAAACGCGGTTCCTAACCCGTTTGGTGGTTCTTAGAACCTATACCTTATAAACCACATCCAGGTATTTCTTCAATATATCGCTTACAATACCGCGGAAGGGTAAGGATGCCGCAAGTCCGTAAACCGGGGCAAGACCTTCCTTATTACCCGGGTTGGCTTTTACATAGGCAACAGAATCTTTAAGGTCCTGTATAAATCTTTCGGCAACACCCGGTTGGGTATGGCGCAGCGTTAAGGCTATATGGAAACAAGCCGGTTTATGAAGTCCGTTCAAATTCCAATGTCTTTGGGTCATTTGGTCAAGCACTTCGTATATGTTCAGGCTATCGCTGGCCAGGGCAAATATCCATAGTGGTTCGCCCATGATTTTCACTTCCGGTATGGTCTCAATTCCCTTCTTTATTTTTTGAGCGGTTTCAACAATGGCTTTGGTGGCTTTTAAATAACCTTCCTCTCCCATAGTTAACATGGCAGCCCAACAAGCAGCGCTCAAAGCTCCGGGGCGGCTACCTGCCAGGGTTGGCGAAAAGTATAAGCCACCGGGCCATTCGGTAGTAGTGTAAAACTGGTAGTGCCTTAATTCTTCGGTGCGGTATAATACAACCGAAGTGCCTTTTGCAGCAAAGCCATATTTATGAGTATCAATACTCATAGAGGTAACACCGGGTAAACGGAAATCAACTACCGGCACCTTGTAACCCAGCTTTTCGGCAAAGGGAACCACAAAGCCACCTAAACAGAAATCAGTATGAAACCCGATACCATTTTTAAGGGCTATTTCCGATAACTCTTTAATAGGATCAAAAGCACCGTGTGGGAAAGTAGGGGCCGAACCAACTATCACTATCGTTTTATTGTTCACCGCACTACGTACAGCAGCAACATCCACCGTATAATTTCCGGTAACAGCAATTTTAACCTGCTTGATATTAAAGTACTGCGAAGCTTTATCAAAAGCAGCATGGGCAGTAACCGGTACTATCATTTCAGGCTCGGTGATCCCTTTTTCCTCGCGGGCCTTATCGCGGTAGGTTTTCATGGCCAGTAAAATACTTTC
>JAQBNQ010000323.1 GCA_028288545.1 Bacteroidota bacterium | reverse complement strand
TTAAAAATGAGTTGAACCTGGCCGCTGATACCCGATGCACAAATAGTGTTGAAAAAATTAGCCATATCTCCTGCCCTAAAAAGCACATCGTTTACCACCCCTGCTCTAAGCCTGTATGCCATTAAGTTATAACCGGCTAAATCGAAGGAGGATCCGCATTCCGCGGCAAAATTCAACAAAGTATCATAAGGATGTTGGGTACTTAAAGTAACCGAATCTACCCCTCCCACAGGGCAGGTAACACTAAAAGGCAAATTGCTTGTATCCACTTCTACCTGATATGAGTTTGGAGTACTACCGCTAAATGCATACACTCCTTGCGCATTGGTATAACAAATCTGAAGCAGGGAGCCGTTTTGCTTAAGCATCATTTTACAATTGCCCAGGCCATTCTCCCCGCTGTCCATTGTGCAATTATGGTTGTCATCTTTGTAAAAAGTGCCGGTTAGGTTGGTGTAAGCGTAACAGTTATTGGGATTATATACCCAGCATAAGGGTATTGAATGTAAAGGAACATCACTGGAAAAATTATTGGGATAATTTGCGAAGCAACCGATAGGGGTGTGCCGCAGAGAGAACGCACCTGTAATAGAATGTATGTATGGCAAACATGTAAGAGACGGATCACTCGTTATCAAAAGATCACCTAAATCCCGGGGCAAGTTGTCTACGTCAGTCAGCAGAGAGTCATAGCCAATATATAGTTGGTTCATTGAGGCTGGTAAAGAAGGTAGACGCTTAATGTGCGTAAAACTGCAAAACAAGCGACTCATTGGAGGCGAGAGCGGCGGGAGGCTATCCAGGGGGTTGTTATCACATCGTAAATATTCTACAAGAGGTGGTAAGGGCGGAATAAATGTGAGGTGATTAACGGAGCAACTTAACTGTGCCAGGTTTTTAAAAAATTGAATACCCGACAAATTATGGATGTTAGCGTTATCCATAGTCATGGTTAGCACACAAGTACTACAGCTAAAATTGCCCGCGCAGACTGTATCCAGAAAATTTGGCGGACTGAGGCAACTGCTGCAACCATGCGTGTTCAGCCAATTGTACAAACCCGAATCGGGCAAGGCAAAATATTGAGCGTTTAATTTTCCGGCCAGTTGCAATATCAATGCAAGGGCCAAAAAGAAGCGTAGCAGTTTTTTCATTTTCAGAAAATTTATAACTAAAATTAAAACTTATTAGTTATAAATAAAATTTCTTTTCTATCAAATCCTTTTTATCTCTAACGCCTGGAAACTGCCTGGACAATCCGGTAGCTATACTGTACCTTTCAAAAGCTCCGCAAATCTATACACCTCTTCAAACCTGTTATAGAGCGGAACCGGTGCAACGCGTATAACATCAGGCTCCCGCCAATCGGCAATTACACCTGCTTTGGTAAGTTTTTCAAAAAGCCTTTTGCCACCAGCTAAAGTTTGAATAGATAATTGACAACCGCGATGGCTGGAATTTAAAGGAGTGATGACTTTGAATTGCGAATTTACCGGAAGGAGAAACTCCAAATACCCGGTAAGTAATTCGCTCTTTTTCCTTAGCGCTTTCATTCCTACTTTATCAAAAATTTCAAGCGATGCTTTATGCGCTGCCATTGAAAGTATTGGAGCGTTACTTATCTGCCATCCTGCCGCACCCGGTTGCGGTACAAAATGCTTTAACATTTTAAAGCGCGTTTTTTCGTCGTTCCCCCACCATCCTGCAAGGCGTGGTAGGCTAAAACTAGTTGCATGTTTGCGGTGTACAAAAACTCCGCTCACCCCACCGGGTCCCGAGTTTAAATATTTATATGAGCACCAGGTAGCAAAGTCAACTCCCCATTCGTGCAGTTTAATTTCTACGTTGCCTATTGCATGTGCAAGGTCAAGGCCAATAACAATTCCATGTTCGTTACACGCTGCCGCAATTTTTTTTGCTTCGAAAAACTGGCCGGTGTAATAATTAACGGCGCTGAACATTACAAGCGCCAACTCGTTTTTGTATTCTTCAATTTTTGCAAGAATATCTTCTGTCCGCAAATTCACTTCTCCCGCCGGGGGCATCACTTCAATGATACATTCCGCCGGGTTAAGGCCATGCAGTTTAATTTGTTGTTCAATAGCGTAATAATCGGATGGAAATTCATTCGCCTCCACTAATATTTTATTTCTCTTCCCCTGCGGGCGATAAAAAGAAATAAGCATCAGGTTAAGGTTTACACTCAACTGGTTCATCACCACTACCTCATCTTCCTTCGCCCCAACTAATTTTGAAATTGATTTCGAAAAAAAATGATGGTAATAAAGCCAGGGTCTTTTGCCATGCAGGTGCCCTTCAACACCCAGATTTTTCCAATCTTCCAATTCTGCTTTTAATTCCTTTTCAACCGTTTTAGGCTGAAGCCCCAACGAGTTACCACACAGGTAAATCAGTTCCTTTCCTTTTTCTTTTGGAATAAAAAAAAGATTGCGGTAAGATTTTAGCGGGTCTTCCTTATCCAGCTTCCGCGCAAATGCCAGTGAATTTTCAAACTTCATTTTCAATAATTAAGAATACATTTTACCGCAAAGAGCGCAAAGGTTACGCAAAGGGCGCAAAGATATTAAAAATTTCATTTTTGTATTTCCTTGCGCTCTTTGCGTTGTTGTGTTTTTTTCTTTGCGCCTTTGCGGTAAAAAGCATTTGGTTATTATTTAACCAGGAAATTCTTCTTATCTAAATTCAGCCAGTTTAATGCATTTTGATAAAGCAGTTTATCCTTTGATTTTTTGCTTAGCTTCAGTCTGTCAATTTCCTCTCCCGGTACCGATTCGCCAAGCGGAAAAGGGTAATCTGTTCCTAAACAAACTTTGTCCTCACCCAATAAGTCAATCACGTATTTCAAAAACAATTCATCGTGCATTAACGAGTCAACATAAAAATGCCCAAGGTATTTACGCGGACTAATGGCATTATCAATCGCCGTAAGATCCGGACGCACATCAAAACCTCTTTCAATCCGCCCAAGGTTTGCAGGAAAAGATCCGCCCCCGTGCGCAAAGGCAAACCGTAGTTTCGGAAACCTTTCAAATACTCCCCCAAAAATTATCGAACATATAGCCCGGTTGGTTTCTGCAGGCATTCCCACCAGCCATGGCAACCAGTATTTGCTCATTTGCTTTGCCCCCATCATATTCCAGGGGTGTACGAAAATGGCCATGCCCAGGGCTTCCGCCGCCTGGTAAATAGGGAAAAACCGGGGTTCATTAAGATTTATATCGTTGATGTTAGTACCTATTTGAATACCTGCCAGCCCCAGCTTTTTGCAACGCTCCATTTCGCGTATCGCTAACTCAGCCGATTGCATAGGTATAGTTCCCAGGCCAATAAATTTTTTTGGGTAGCGCTCTACCACTTCCGCAATATGGTCGTTCAAAAATCTTGAAATATCAAGGCAGTCGTCTGGTCTTGCCCAATAGTTAAACATCACGGGTATGGTGGATATAACCTGCACATCTACATGACTGTGGTTACACTCTTCTATCCTGGTTGCAGGGTCCCAGCAATTGGATTGTATCTCGCGGAAAAACTCGTCATCCTTCATCATCCGGGCGCAACAGGGCTTATGATGTTCCAGGTGTATAAACCCGCCATAGCCAAATTTTTCGCTCCAGCGAGGCAGGTTTTCGGGAATGATGTGGGTATGTATATCTATCTTCAAGAGCAACAGGTGTTACGCCAAAGATAAAATTGATTTGATAAGTTTTGTATCAGTATTTAAGCAACGTGCCGGGGCTTAATAAGGGCTTAAGGTTTCATTGCACTGGTAGTCTACACCGTTGTTTATCAGAAAATCCAGTTGCAGGTATATTCTGCCTGTTGCATCGTCATAACTACCGGTACCGGAAATTGAGCCGTTGGAGCAATTTTGCGAAGGTATCTGTAGGGTGTTTCCCTCGTTATTGCTGGTGGTATAAATAACCGCTATTATCGGGCTGCAATTGCCACCAAAAAGGTTGTTTATATAGATCTGTTGCGGGTTGGCAGAGTTATGCTGAATAAAGGCGTTGGTTGATGTATAGGGATTAACCTGGTTACAGCTTTCTGAAACGTACCAACTGCCACTATTCCGTTCGTATTTAAGATAGCTGGCGGTAGTACAATCCGAACCTTCAGTTCCGTTGGCACAAACGCATTTACCCGTAACGCACTCCTGCCCATTAGCACAAGACACATTTTTGCAACTTTGTTTCTCGCAGGATGATATTCCTGCATAAAATGCCATTACTATCAATATTTTTATGAGTCCTTTTGTCATAGTCCCGTGTTATTAGTCAAGCGAAGTTAAAACAACCAATTTAAATCCATGAAAAGTTTCCTGCTTTTTGCACTTGCACTTTTACCAACGATTGTTAAAGGCCAATTTAACCCTAAAGATCAACCAGCGGCACCAGATTACTCCTTAGCTAAAAACTGGTCATCGCTTCCATTTAGAGTGGATGCCGCCGACCAATTACCCGGGGGCGAACAATGGATCAGCGATTCGCTGAAAAACGTTGACGTATTTTATATCTACCCCACTATTTACCGCAAAGGCAAAACATGGAACGAAGATGTGAGCAACGAAAAGCTTAATAAAAGTATAGATTCAAAACCGGTGCGATATCAAGCCAGTGTTTTTAATGCAAGTTGCCGGGTGTATGTCCCCCGCTACAGGCAGGCTGCCCTAATGGCTTTTTTTGATCAAACCAACGGGCCGCTTTCGCTTGAGTTTGCTTACCAGGATGTAAAACGCGCTTTTCAGTATTATCTCGATCACTACAATAATGGGCGCCCTATCATCATTGCCTCACACAGCCAGGGAACCTACCATGCACGAAAACTGCTAAAAGAATTTTTCGATTCAACCGATTTACGCAAACGGCTTGTTTGCGCCTATGTAGTGGGTTACGGCTTTGACGAAAACATGTATCAGAATTTAAAGCCATGTACCAGTGCAACGCAAACCGGTTGTTATGTAACATGGGCATCTTTTAAGGCAGGCTTTAGTCCTCTTAGATCGGGATTGTATAACACAGTTTGTGTTAACCCCATTACCTGGAACCGGGATACCATTGCTGTTGACCGCTCAAAAAGCATGGGTGCCTTATTGCTTGATTTTAATCACGAATACAAGCAGGCTTGTAGCGCACAGGTACACGGAAATTATTTGTGGGTAAAGGCACGGCTGCCGTTTATCAGGGGCTGGACCAACCTACACATTGCCGATTATAATTTGTTCTGGTTCGATATAAGAAAAAATGTTCGGGACCGCGTGGAGGCTTTTTTGAAGAAAAGTAGTTAGTATTGAGTAGTTAGTATTTAGATATGGGTATTCTTCACTTGCATATTTAATGGAAACCGGCTGTTATCTAATTACTACATACTAAATACTATGTACTAAATACTCATTTTGTAAACAACTAAAGGAATACTATGGGAGATACACAACTGGGAACCGGCTCGCGCATTGAGCATCCTAAATTTGGCAAAGGCGTAATTGTAGATGTGGATATGGAGTATTATACCATATGGTTTAAAGATGGTAACGCCACCCGTGGCATTGCCCGCGATTACGAAGGCATGTCAGTGCTTGAAAAAACAGCCGTTGAATCTGTACCTATAACTTTGGA
>JAQBNQ010000310.1 GCA_028288545.1 Bacteroidota bacterium | reverse complement strand
AGAAATACTTTGGCCACAGATTCACAGATTAAAAGCAGTTAAAACAAAAACATCAATTCGCGTTCTTAATGTGTGAATCTGTGGCTCGTATTTCTTAAGGAGGATGTTTTAAATCTCCCAAGCTATTAATCCGTGCACTTCTTCAACCGAAAGTGGTTTTACCTCATGTAAAACTGAAGGATTGAATTTTTCTTTCAGGTAGTTGAGCGCTGGTAAAATCCATTGTTTGCTTTCGTCATTCAGGGCATCGGTAAGCAATGATATTTGATAAAGCGACGTTAGTTTTTCGAAAAATATTTTGGCTGAAGCTTCCATTTCATCCTGCTTCATGGTTTTAAGTTTTTCAGAAAAGAAGATCAACTTGCTCAACTCATCTTTCATGAACGCTTCATTTTCTTTACTGCTGTTTGCGCTTTGTGTTATTTCATCGCACATAGTTTCATATCCTTTGGATTTAAACAAAGCACGAAGCATATCGAGAATGATAATATTTCCGGAGCCTTCCCATATTGGCAGCACCATCATATCACGCATTAGTTTAGGCATGACACCATCTTCTATATACCCAAGTCCACCCATTAACTCCATGCTTTCGCGAACAATGTAAACGCCCATTTCGGCGGACCACTTTTTTGTCATTGCATTGAGTAGACGGAATAGGTGCGCTTCTTTTTCATCACCTCCATCGGCAAGGTCAAGTGCTTTAACGCTGCGCCATACCAGGTAAAAATTGGCAACGTTCAAAGCACCAAGTTCTGTCAGCTTATGACGAACCAGTGAGTGTTCAATCGCAGTTTTGCCAAAGGTTTTTCGGCCACATAGATACTGGTAGGCTTCTACCAAAGCCCTACGTGCGTTGGAAAGCGCTGCCACCGAATTGTAAAGCCGTGATAGGGCGATCATTTCAACCATTACTTTGAAGCCCTCAAATTCGTTGCCTACTAATTTGCCTTGTGTATCTGTCAATAAACACTCTGCACTGGCCATTGAACGAACACCCAGTTTGTCTTTAAGGCGTATCACGTCAATCGGATTTTTTTCTCCGTTTGGTAAAAACTTTTCTACTAAAAATATTGAAAGACCTTTAGTGCCTTTAATACTTTCGTCGGTACGGGCTAGTACAAAAATAAGGTCGGCGTTGGCGTTGCTGCAAAACCATTTTTCGCCATTTAACAGGTACGTCTTGTCCTCCTTGTTGGTAGCAACAACAATATTTGCGCCTACATCCGAGCCTCCTGTTTTTTCAGTAAGGAACATGGCCCCGGTAAAGAAGTCTTCGGCATTCGTTGTAAAAATGTGTGGCATCAACCGGGCCTTATCTTCTTCATCGCAAAACATATCTATTAGCCGGGCAACACCATCGGTCATACATAAAGGACAGTATTGGCCACTCTCGCTCATGGCATAGAAGTAACCCGATGCAAATCCAAGCCTTTGTTTTTCGTCGCTGAATTTTTTGTTGAGCGATGGCTCCCACTTTACACGGAACATTTCGGACTTTACGGCCACCTTCATCAAATCCCAAAAGGCGGGGTGAAAGCGGATGTCTTTTACGTTAACGCCTAAAAAGTTCCTCTTTACAAGTACCGGTCCCTGTTTATCGGCCAGTAATGAAAGTTCGTTCATTACCCCAGCGGCTTCTTTGCCAATGTATTGAAGCTTATCCTGCATATACGTATAACCGGCATCGCTAACGTTTGCTTTAAAGTAATTGCTGAAAATTTTATCGCTTTGATAAAAGTTGGTACTTACTCTAAAATCATCGGAAAGAACCTTGTTTTTTTCCTTTGGATAGCGATCGGTAGAAGAAGTTGTAACATTCATGTATTGCAAGTTAAGACGATAAAGATAAATGGAATTTTGAGCAGTAAAATAACTTATCTTATTTCCATGGCAAATAGGGCATTAAACCGATCATATTGAAGCGGTAGCGCCATGCTGCAAATACTATCTTTGTGTCTTAATAGTTGAATTGAATTTTTAATCAAAACCCTGACAATGCGATTTTTGTATTCTTTATCCCGCTTCTGTTTTTTGTTGCTGATTGTTTCGATGTTAATGGATACTAAGGCTGCGGCCCAGGTTAAGATTTTGTTCGACGCGACAAAAGCCGAAACCGCAGGTAACGCAGATTGGGTAATAGATGCAGATGTACATAACCTGTACTGGAATCATAATGGCCCCCAGGTTGGTTCGGGCAATACAGGCAGTAATCCGCAGCAGTTTCCTACTCCATTGCAAAGCACTGTAAATAGTGGTACCGCAGAAACCTATTGGGAAGGTGCCATATCGGCCTGGGGAATTGATTGTGTAAATTATGGTTATGAGGTAGAAACCCTGCCATACAACGGACTTATTACTTATGGCAATGGCTCCAATCCACAGGATCTTTCTTACTACAAAGTTTTTGTAATTGATGAACCGAATGTTCAGTTTACTACGTCTGAGAAAAATGCGCTTATCAATTTTGTAAGTAACGGTGGCGGCTTGTTTATGATATCCGATCATCAAAATTCTGACAGGAATAATGATGGTTGGGATTCACCGAATATATGGAATGACTTTATGGCCAATGTAAGCCCGGTTAACCCTTTCGGAATACATTTTGACACCTTAGACTATTCGCAGACAAGCACCAATTTTGCTACCCTTCCAAACGATTCTTTATTGCATGGTCCTTATGGTAATCCCACTGCTCTTAAATTTTCGGGAGCAACATCTATGACACTTTCACCTGCTGCAAACAGTACGGTTACAGGAGTTATTTTTAAAACGGGTTCAAGTACAACAGGTAACACTGACGTTATGGTGGCCCATGCAAGATTTGGAAGGGGAAAAGTTGCAGCTTTGGCGGATAGTTCGCCGCCTGATGATGGTACCGGTAACCCTGCCAGTAACAGTTTATACTATTCGTACACCGGCGAAGCCAATGGCAGCCACCAATTGCTTATTATGAATGCTACTATCTGGCTAGCTGAATCAGATAGTTTAACCGGCCTTGCAGTTAGCCCTGTTGCCTCGGTTTGTGCGGGTCAATCGGTTACGCTTACTGCGGCAGGTGCTTCGTCTTATCAATGGGCGCCGGGTGGCGAAATAACGGCTTCCATAACTGTATCTCCGGGGACTTCAACTGTTTATACAGTTACCGGCATGGTGAATGGAAACCCTGAAACAGCAACTGTTTCTGTAAATGTGGAAAGCGGCCCCGCTGCATCTTTTTCACCCAGTATTTCGGGCGGTACCGTTGTTTTTAGTAATCATTCATCCAACGCCACCACCTACTCGTGGAATTTTGGTGATGGATCAGGGGCTGTAAGTACTTCAAGCCCTACGTACACTTACACGGCAAGTGGTACTTACACCGTTGTGTTAACAGCTACCAACGCCTGTGGCAGCACTACATCTTCTCAGCCGGTAACCGTAACAGTTACGGGCATTGATGCACTTGCTACAGATGATGATTTTGAACTTTATAAAGCCAGTAGTAACACTTTGAAGTTGTATATACGGAGTGAATCTGCTAATCAGCCATTAGAGGTTTATGACTTAACAGGCCAACTGTTGCTGAGTAAAAGAGTAGCAAAGCTGAATACCGAATACGTGGATATATCAACCCTTGCCCAGGGCCTGTACCTGGCCAAAATCGGAAACGCCGTAAGGAAGTTTACAAAATAAAGAAAGGCTCTATTTAGGCTGAAAACGTGAATCGTCGCTAACTGTTGGGGGAGTAATACCGGAACGGTTATAATCTTTTAGCACGGTCTTTAAAAAAGTAAGATCATCCATAGTGGGAGTTACCTGTAGCAGTTCCTGTACTTTTTGGGAGGCCAACAGTACTAACTCATACTTATCGTTTTGCTGGTATTGGCGAATCACTTCCTTTATTAATTCTGCTTCTCTTGCCGTTAGACGGTCGGCTTGTGGATACGTGGTTCTGTATCCTATTTGGGTTTCAGTATAAAAGGTATTGTCAAGCGTGGTCCTTTCTTTTGAACTTACCAGGATAGTACCCGCGGCAAGGTCGCCAAGTCTTTGATGTTTATTAGTAACCACGGTAGTAAAAATACCGATAGCCGGCCAGGTGAACGGAAAATCAATAATGCGCAAAAGCCATCTTAGCATAAGGCTTCCAATATCTACGGGCTCACCATTTACTTTTGCTACTCTAATTTTCATCATCCTTTTGCCGGGTGTTTGCCCATTCATTACGGTTTCAAAAAACAGTGAATAGAATATCATAAAAACGATAAAAAGGAAACTGAGCAAAACTATTATGCCTGTGCTACCCCTAACTGCTGCTACCAGCAAACTGAATACAAGAATTACTCCTATTTTAATAAGAACATCCAATATGGCTGCCAGGAAACGGTCGCCAATATTTGCCAGTTCAATTTTAAGCGTTACATTTTGCGCGGTTACTATATTTACCTGGTTCATGGGCTTGGGAATTTAAAAATTGTGACCGAAGTTATAAGAAATCATTTATTTCAACTTTATTTATTGTAA
>JAQBNQ010000251.1 GCA_028288545.1 Bacteroidota bacterium | reverse complement strand
TGAACTTAAGAAAGGTGAGATAGTAGGTATAATTGGCGAAAATGGCTCAGGGAAAAGCACGTTGCTGAAAATACTTAGCGGGGTGATAAGACCCAGTTCCGGGAGGGTAGTCCTTAAAGGACGGGTTTCCTCCATTTTGGATTTGGGGAGCAATTTTCATCCTGACCTGAGTGGGCGGGAAAATGTAACCATGCAGTTACGCCTTAAAGAATATTCCAACAACGACATTAAGAAATTGCTGGGCCAGATAAATGAATTTAGTGGTGTAGGCAAATATTTTGAACAACCGGTAAAGTACTATTCCAACGGAATGTTTTTGCGCCTGGCATTTTCGGTGGCTTTCAATACGTTTTGCGATATTCTTTTACTGGACGAAGTGTTATCCGTAGGTGATGAAGAGTTCAGATTAAAGAGTGCGGATTTTATCAGGCAGTTAAGTGAAAGCGGGAAAACCATTCTATTGGTATCCCATAACCGCAATGAAATTATTGACCTATGTAGCCGTTGTATTTGGCTGGAGCATGGGAAAATAAAAGAAGTCGGTTCACCGGTGCAGTTGGAGAGCCGCTATTTTCATGAAAGTTATGGCAAATATGAACAGGCACTGGCAGAGCAATCCGAAGAAGCGGCCGAAGATAATTCGTTAATGTCTAGTCCTGCTATCGACCACGCATCTCTCACTGCTCACCAAAATCCCATTGGAGGAAACGAATTCTTAAGCCTCACCAAATTTTCAATGTCGGGAGAAGTTTTTGATGAAAACACGTTTTATAATCATAAAGAACTGACCATTCGCCTTGCGATAGACAAAAAAACGACCAGTACTATTTTGCCCATGATTATTATTATGGACCTTTTAAATCGTCCAATTCTTACAGCCGGTATATTGCTCAATAACGACGGTAAAGACTATCTCAATGTATACCGCAACGAAACCGGTGAATTTGAAATTGAATGCAAAATACCGGGAAGGTTGCTTGCCGAAGGCTCGTACCTGATGATGCTGCGCTTTGGAAAAGATGCCGTTTACGGCGATGTAAATACACAAGAGGCTTATTCCTATCCTAAAAAGATCCGGTTCAATTTAAAAAATGATCCGGGCAGCTTTGATTTTTTAGGTGACAATAATTTTGTCGGTTCTGTGCGGCCTTATCTTCCGTGGACTTACGAACGGAGTACCGTTAAAAGCGATGGATAAATGAAAATATTTTTTTCAATCGTATCGGTACTTGTCCTGCTATCGGCAGCGGTGGTTTATTCCAATAATGGTGTTACGCTTATTGTTATTTCTACTATCCTGATATTGCTGAATGTATTAGCGCTAAAGGCAAAAAAATCCAACTGGATGTTATTGGTAACCAGTGTTTATACGATTTACATACTTGCCGAAGTATTTAATTACGGTTTGATATGCGCAGACTACCTTCGCCCGGATTGGGTAAGCATTACGGGTAAAACGTTTACTGCTACCAACCGCCCTTATTTGCGTTTTGATTCTGTTTCGGGCTATAAATACATTCCGGGCAAAACCAGGTTAATCAATATTATGGATGGGCAGTTGATTTTCGACCACCCATTGCAGGTAAATAACAAGGGCTATTGTTCGTTTTTGGATTATGATTATAGAAAGAAAAACAAGGAGCAGAAACGGATAATTGTTTTCGGCGATTCTTTTTCGGCGGGCGAAATTGCCGATACTACCTGGGTTGACATAGTAAATCAAATGCTGGCGCACGATTCAATTACTTCGGCTTATCAGCTTTATAACTTTAGCCTGGAGGCCTGTGGTATCTGTAACTGGAACAGTACTTTTTTTAATGAAGTAGTTAAGGATTACGATTTCGACGGTGTATTGTTTGCCGTATTTGGCAGCGACAAAAACTATTTTTCCGCCGACCTTGCCCGCGATTTCAGTATCAAAAATTCAGACGAGTATGAATCAAATCTGGGTTTCGTTGAAAATCTTCCCAAAAACAATGATGACTTTGATAAACAGGTTAAATCCTCGTTAATTTATACTTCTTCTATATATACCGATCAGCAGATTGATCATTATAAAGCTCTTGCATTAAATGCCACCGGGAAAAGGGTATTCAGCTTTTTTCCACCCTATCCTTACCTGTTGCACTCGCTAACAGAAATGATTTCAACAACCAGGAAATTAAAACGATTCAGGGCTAAGTACCGGTTTTCAAAACCTGTTGTTGATAAGATCGCACTTGAAAGGCGTTTTGATGATTTGGGTGCGGTGGAAAATTATTATGGAAGCCGCAAATACAATATGTTTAAATCTATGTTGGAGCATTGCCGGCAAAACACAAAAGAAATCTGGCTCGCAAGCATGACATCGATGGAAGTTGCCCAGGCTTTGCCCGCCAGGTATCATCAAAATATGTATAATCAGCAATTGAAGGTTTTTGCCAAAGCTTATGGTGCTGAATTTATTGATGGCTATTCGTGCCTGGATAGTATAAGTCCTGAAAATTATTTCAATAGCAATCGGTACACTTTACCAGGCGATAGTCACTGGAATCAACAGGGCGAGTATTTATACGCCAGGTTGGTTTTTGAAGAAATGAAAAAGGCGATTATTAATCGCAACAAAAATTGAGGCACTCTTCATGACAAAAATCATGCGGTTTTCAGCCCGGTTTTTGGCCTTTATTTTTTTAACTTCGTCCTGTTCCTAAGGAAGGGGCGCCTTGTTACTTTTAGGTAGCAAATTTAAGATTGCAATAACAGCACTATATGAACCGCATTTTTAAAGATGAGAATTTACAGAAGAAGTTTGACAGCGATGGCTTTGTAAAACTTGTCCTTTTTACACCTGAAGAAGCAAAGGAACTTCGTGATTTTTACATGACCACTGAGGAAGAACACACCGCCATTGGTCGGCAGTTTCATTCTACCAATCACACCAGTAATTCGGGGCTCATTGAAAAAGTAAATGCTTACCTGCGGCAAAAAATGGTTGATGCAGTTTCAAAACACCTTATTAATTTTAATGCAATGCACTCCAATTACCTGGTTAAGGAACCGGGCGAAGGTTCTCAAACCCAATATCACCAGGACTGGAGTTTTGTAGATGAAAGCAGGTTTATTTCCTTTAGCGCATGGGTTGCCCTGGAAGATATTGATGAGGAAAATGGATATATGGAATTTGTAACTGCAAGCAACCGGTTAAGACCCACGCTTCGTATTTCGCCCGATTCGGTTTGGTGGTATGGCAAGGTAATGGGCGAATTGGATAAATATAAAGTAGGCATCGCTACAAAGGCAGGCGAAGGGGTTATTTTTCATCACTCTACTATTCATTCTTCTCCTCCAAACAAAACGGACAAACCAAGGGTGGCAGCGGTGTTGGGTATGTACGAGGCCCAGGCCGAACTTTTGCATTTTTATCTTAAACCGGGTAAAAGTTACAACGAGATAGGCCAATACAAAATGACGTTGGAAGCGTTTTATCATATTGCGCATAACGAAGCACCAACAATGGGAGAATTTCAAAAGTACGTTGCCTTTGATTTCGACCAGATGGAGGCTGACCAGTTTCGCAGTTTAATGCGAAAAGCGCTGGGTTGGAGGCGCTACACATATCATACATTGAAGAGGATGCTTAAAGGGGAAAATTCTTAGTTTCAATATAAAGTGCTTTATGGCTGAGTTTATCAATGAACAGGAACAACAGGAAATGGCAGAGCGCGGGTTTAAGCACGTATCTCTATTCTCGCTTTCCGAAATTAATGCGCTTAAGGAATTATACCAAAATAACTTTGGACATGTAGAGGTAAAACAACTTTATTCCAATCACAGCGGTGGCGTTACCCCACCGGATTTAACACTGCGTGTAAGTGATGCCATTGAAGCCATTATTGGCGATACACTTCGAAAAAGTTTGAAGAATTTCAGATTTTTTTTAGGAGCATTTATTAATAAGCAGGCTAAGTTGGAAGAAGAATTGGAACTACACCAGGATTGGAATATTGTAAATGAACAAGTAAGACCAAGCATTCAGATATGGATACCGCTGGCGCCTGTTAACCAACAAAACGGGGTGCTTTTTGTAATGGAAGGTAGCCATAGGTTTTATAAAAACT
>JAQBNQ010000233.1 GCA_028288545.1 Bacteroidota bacterium | reverse complement strand
ATCATCGCCTTAATGCCACTTGCATTGGGCATTGGCACCGGCGCGCAATTACACCAACCATTGGCTATTTCGGTTATTGGTGGGTTTGTAGTTGCCCTGCCGTTATTATTAATTGTGTTGCCTAGTTTATTGCGAATTGCCTTTAGCCGGCATGAAAGACAAGAATGGAACACTTAGAAATAAGTAGTTGGCTGGATAGAATCAAAAAAAATCCATTTCAACCCATATATTTGAGTATGACTGCAGAAGAACTCTCCATCACCTACCGCGGCGTTATTTATCCTTACCAGTGTGATCATATGGGTCACATGAATGTAATGTGGTACGTAGGCAAGTTTGATGAGGCAACCTGGCAATTGGTTCGCTTGTTTGGCGCGGACACTGCATATATGAAAAACAATAACCGCGGCATGGTAGCCGCTGAACAGCATATTTTTTACAAGCGCGAGTTACTGGCCGGCAATTTAGTAAGCGTTCGTTCGGGAATTTTAGAGGTGCGCGACAAAACCCTGCGCTTTTTTCATGAACTGGTGAATGAAGAAACCAACGAAGTAGCCGCCATTGCATTGATGACAGGAGTACATATTGACTCGGGTCTGCGCAAAGCCTGCTCTTTACCTGCGGATTTGGCAGAACGTGCTAAGGCAATGGTAACAAGCTACCAACCGGCAGTAAAATAGCCTTACCCCTTTAGCCACACATAACTAAAATCATCTTGTTTCTCTCGCCAACGCTCTTAACTTCGCGTGGTATATAAAACAAATGGCCGATAAACAAATTATCATCTCAGTAAAAAACCTGGTTAAACAGTATGACGACTTTACAGCTGTAAAGGGTATTAGCTTTGATGTTTACGAAGGTGAAATATTCGGACTGTTGGGGCCTAACGGTGCAGGTAAAACCACTACGCTTGAGATACTTGAAACGCTGCGCGAAAAATCTTCGGGCGAGGTGTTGATTGACGGGCTGAATGTAGATAAGGACCAGAACCGCATTAAAAACATCATCGGCGTTCAATTACAAGCTGCCGGTTATTATCCGAGTCTTACTTTATTGGAACTGCTTGATCTTTTCAGCGGGCTCTATAATGTAACTATAGATAAGAAACATACTCTTGCTATGGTAGGGCTGGAGGACAAGGCAAAAAGTAAATACAAAGATCTTTCGGGCGGGCAGAAACAGCGCTTTTCGCTGTGCACCACGCTTATTAATAATCCTAAAATTGTTTTTTTGGATGAGCCAACTACCGGGCTTGATCCGCAGTCGCGCAGAAATTTGTGGGAGATGATACGGCAGATACGCGCCAAGGGAACAACAGTGGTTATTACTACGCATTACATGGATGAAGCAGAAGAACTTTGCGAACGCGTAGCCGTTATGGAGAACGGTGAATTTGTAGCGCTTGATTCGCCCGACCAGCTGATTGACAATTTGCTTGCCGGTGGTTTTGTGAGGAAGAAGGAAGTGAAAGCAGCGAATTTGGAGGATGTGTTTTTAGCATTGACGGGGAAGGAATGGAGGGATGAGTAAGCCGGGATTGTGCGTCCTGTAGTCGGGCATCCAGAGATTCCCGTCCACCCCCTACGCCCCCGCCAGCGAGGGACACTTTTTTCGCGGTGCGAAAAAAGAAAGGAAGCAAAGTGAGTGACCGGTGGGTAATAGAATTTTGACAAGAAGAGCAAACCATAAATAAATTGAACGAACAGAAACCATATAGCCAGATACGCGCGATGCTTGCCATTACTGTGGCCAGTTTGCGGAGTATTTTCCGTAACCCAAGCACGGTGGCTTTTTCGTTTGCCTTTCCGTTGATATTTATTGTGGTATTTGGTTTTATCGGTAACCGCAGCATTAAGGTTGCCGTTGGTGTAGTACCGGGTAGCGATACTACCAGCCAGGTTTACAATATGCTTCGCTCCCGCCCCGAAATAAAACTGATCACTAACGAAACGAATGTTGCCATGCTTGAGCTACTGGAAAAAGGCAAGCTGGACGGCATTCTCAACATTCAAAAAAGCAGCGATACATCAAAGGCACCTTATCAATTTGCGTTGCAAACTTCTAAGGCATCTGCTGAAGGGGGAGCCATGATACAGATGTTTATGATGCATTCGGTTGACCAGGCAAATCTTGCCGCGGCAGCAAGCCAAACACAACTTAAACCCAGCGCCGAATTGCGCAGCGAAGAAGTGAGCAACCATGCTTATAAAAGCATTGACTTTATTTTACCCGGAATGCTCGGCTTCTCGTTATTAAGCATGGGCGTTTTTGGAACGGCCTTTGTGTTTTTAAACCTGCGCAATACGCTGGTTATAAAACGTTTTTTTGCAACTCCTATCCGCAAACCTTATATAGTATTGGGCGAAGCGCTTAGCCGCGTTTTATTTGCGCTTATCAGCTCAAGCTTCATTATCATTTTGGGGCGTTTTGTATTTGGCTTTACGCTGGTGCATGGCCTATTTACATTTTTTAATATGCTGGTGCTGACCTTTATTGGTTTGTTTGTTTTTATGGGTTTTGGCTTTATCATTTCGGGCCTTGCAAAAACCGAAAGCGCTGTTCCTCCACTGGCTAATCTTATAACGCTTCCTCAATTTTTATTAGCCGGCACCTTCTTTCCCATCAGTGTTTTCCCAACGTGGTTGCAGCCCATTCCTAAAATGCTGCCACTCACTTACCTGAACGATGCCATGCGTAAAGTGGCGTTTGAAGGGCTCAGCCTCTTCCAGGTATGGGATGATATTTTGGTGCTGTTTATTTGGGGCGTAGTAGTATACTTTTTTGCTACGCGCTTATTTAAGTGGGAGTAAATCCGATTGCAGGATCGTATACCACTTTTAATATCTTACCTTCAATTAAATCAGGCTTAATATCATGAAAAAATTATTTACCCTTTTGCTGTTTATAGTTACCCTTCCATCCGGGATTCTTGCGCAAGGCAATATTCACTTGTTTGTAGGATATCTTCCCTCACATACTTATTTAATTGATGCCGATCAGCTAAGCAAGATCGAAATTCTGTATAGTGGGGATGCAGAGGCCATGAAAAAAGTTGCCGAAAACCCCGCTAAAAAAACAGTAATGGTATACACCCAAAAGGAAATGAGCACCGGTAAGTTATATAGAGATTCGTTGTTTTCGATAAAAACCGTTTTCAAAAAAGAACATACGCTTGGGGGTTCTACCACAATACCTATTGGCAGTACAATATACGCCACCGGCAGTAAAAGCGGAAGAATGACCGTAGACTCTATGCTGGCCGATGGCATGGACTCCGAATTAAAAGAAATGCTAATGCCCATGATGAAGGCGGCACTGCAGCAGGTTGTTGTTCCCGAACATACTATCCGGGTGGGAGAAAGTTTCACATTTGCCACACCCCTAAGAATTCCGGTAGCCAGTATGGTTTTGGATTTTTCCATTAAATCCACTTACAAATTAAAAAGCGTTTCGGGTTCCGTAGCATACTTCGACATTTCGCAAACCTATGTAATGGAATCTGAATCTGTTACTATGCCCATAACGGCAGATGGCACAGGCAAAGGAACTATGACCTACGATATCAGCAGCAGCTATTTTACCCAATACGAATTAACGAGTAGCATAAATATGAATCTCAAAGCTCCGGAGATGAATATGAAAATGAAGATAGAAAGTACCGAAACCCAAAAGGTGGTGATAAGCGCAAACTGAGATTGAACTTTTCCTGATACCGTGCTACCGCTTCAACTCTTCCTTAAAATCCGATTCCAATTTTGCTTTCCGTTCGGCGGTAAGGCTAAATTGTTTTTCTGAAAGTTGATTAGAGGATTCTTCCAGTTTTTCTATCTGCCTGAAAAACAAAGCGCAGAATTTGCAAATGAGCAGGTGAAACCACAAGCCCATACTTTCCGACATACTTATCTTTCCCTCCCTCTTTTTTTCGTGAAGGTAAGTAGCATCCCTACAACTCATTTTTAAAGCCTGTACTATATTCATTTCATCAATCCTACCCCTTCCGTTCCCTAAAGAGGAAACTAAATGCAAAGGGCTCCTATTTTAATTCATTTATAAATCATTCCTCATCATAAAAATCATAATAATCAGCCTGCCCGAATGACTGAAGCCATTCAGTCGGGCCGGCGTTCTATCTGTATTCATTTTTCAAACCAATTAACATCCATACATTCTCTCAATTGCAACTTCGCCCTGTGCATTAGTACCCAGTAGTTAGACGGAGAGATCCCCAATTCTTTACAAATTTCTTCCGAGTCAAGGTCATCCATGTTTTTTAAGGTAAAAACTGCGGCCCATTTTTCTGGCAATTTGCCCAGGCAGCCATTCAAAATCTCGTAAAACTCATCACTTTCAAGTTTGGTGTCAAAATCCTTCTTCCATTCCTTCGGGGCGCTTGCATTGTTCCAATGGCCATCATATTGTGGTTCCGAATCAAAAAAGTGATTCATAAACCCATCTTTTTCTTCGGGCTTATCAAAAATATTCAGCTCGTTTTGGGTTGATTTTTTGCGGTAATAATCAATGATCTTTCGTTTAAGTATGGCAATCAGCCAGGTCTTTTCTGAACTATCATTTCTAAAAGTATCTTTTGCTTTTAAAGCGCTGAAAAAAGTATCCTGCACCAGGTCCTCCGCCACATCCTGCCTGTTTATCCGCGAAAACGTATAGCTGAACAAGGCATCGGCATAACGCTCAATCCATTTTTCAGGCTCCAATTTGTGTTCGGCAGACATGGAGTAAAAATAACAAAAGGGGCGAAGGACGAAGAGCGGGTGACGAGGGAAAGGCAACTCCTGTATTAACCTCTCGTCCTCGGCCTTTTTAATTAAATTCGGATAAATTTTGCACCGATGGCCGATAAACAAAATAATTGCGGAAGTGAATTATCCTGCACTCTAACCACCCCGGAACTGCAAACCCGCAAAGCAACCGTACTGGAAAGTCTGCGCCGGCAAATTGCAGAGCAAAAAGAATTGGAAAATGGTTATGCATTTAAGTTTGCAGGCACCGATACCGTGCTGGATGAAATTATAAGCTTCGTTAAAACCGAGCGGCAATGCTGCACATTCTTTACCTTCAACCTTTTGGTAAAAGACGATAAGAATTTTATTTGGCTGGAACTTACCGGGCCACAGAGCGCCAAACAGTTTATTACCACCGAAATGGGTCTGCTATAATTTATGATGAAAACATTTTTTGTTACTGCGCTAATATTCTCTTCAGTAGTTGCTTTTGCCCAAAAGGATACACCCGAGCAACGCAATTTTTGCGTAAGTCTTAATAAGATACTGGAAAGCGGACGCATGGAAAATTTTGAATCGCTACGCGGTAGTGGAAAGCAAAGTTCGCTGGTGCCTGTTCCCGGGTATAACATCAGCGTTGAAAGATTTCCTATTACATATGTAGATAAGGACAGCCGCTTCGTTGCCAAAACCGGCCTCAACTTCGATTCACTAACAGCCATTAAAAAACTGGATGAGTATAAAGCCTTCGTAAATTTTTGTTTAGACAGTGTTCAATGGCCCTGGAGCGAAACCACTGGCGATGATTCAACTACGGTTTTTTTTAAAGAACTAAAAGAATACCGCGCCACACAAAACATGTTTACACTTACCCTTGCTATTACCCAGGTCGGTACAAAGGTCTATAGCATCAATATGTACATCCGCAAAAACAAACGGGGAAGGGAGAAGTAGTTGCACAGACAGTTACGGTAACCTTTTAGTAACAAATTAAGCGTAATTTTACCGTTCAATTTTATGTAGATAATAAACGATATGACAAAGAAATTTACCCGCACTGAGATTGGATCCACTTTGTTTCAAACCTTCATAATTCTGGTTACCCTGGGTTTGTTTTCAACGATTAATGCCCAAAGCCCCGTTATATTTTCCAGTTCGGGAACTTTTACCGTTCCTCCCTGTGTAACATCTTTTACCGTTCAGTGTTGGGGCGGAGGTGGTGGTGGCGGCGGAGCCAGTGAAGCAAGTGGTGGTACCGCAGGTGCCGGTGGTGGTGGTGGCGGTTATGCAACTGCTGTAATAACAAACGCAAGCGGCTCCTACACTGTAACGGTTGGTACCGGCGGAACCGGCGGCATTGGTACATCCAACACAGGTGGAACCAGTACTGCAGGAGGAAATAGCAGTGTTAGCAACGGCACAGTTACTGTTACCGCTATTGGCGGTGGCGCTGGTGCGGGGCAGTCGGCGGCCGGAGTTGCAACTGGCGTTGGCGCAGGTGGTGGGGGCTCTTTTATTGGCGTAACGGGTTCTCCTACACCGGTGGCAACGGAGCTATGGGAAATAATTCGGATGATAACACCGGTGGTGCAGGTGGTGGTGGTGCAGGTAATGCAGGCAATGGCGGTACCCCGGCGCAAACCGGAAACGATGCCAATGCAACGGGAG
>JAQBNQ010000192.1 GCA_028288545.1 Bacteroidota bacterium | reverse complement strand
GCATTCCATTTTTTACTGCTAAAGACCCTGGTTATTTTGGGCTGCCTTCTTTTGGCGCCGCCGCAGGTGTTTTAGGTTCCGGGTCTTCTACACTACCGGCTTTCCAGTATTTTTGTTTGCGCCCTTTTTTATCGAGTTGAAAGGTTCGGGATATTGTAAAGCCAAGTCTAAACTGTCCCTGGGCCCAGTTGTGCGGGTTGTAAGCCAGGAAATCGTTTTCAAGCATTCCGGCGCTATTGGTAAAATTAACATCAAACACGTGCCCACCTGTTTCAAACTCAAGCCCGATATGAATGCTTGGATAGTAGGCCGCATTCTTCATACCACGCACCATCGGAAAATATTCCCGGCCGCCAATACCTGGTTTCATAATAGGCAGGAAGTATTCAAAAATAAAGCCCATGCGTTTATTGAACTTTGCCCTTCCCGAAAATCCCAGGAAAAACATTCCATTCTTATCATCCATAGGCACATTGTTGCGCCAAACAAATGTTGGCGATAACTGAAGCGATAACCAATCGTTAGCCTTTACAGCTATAAGCGATTGTAACAGGTAACTTAAACGATGCGAAAAGCCTGCATATCCTTTAGGGAAGTAATTAACCGTGGATATGTCGCCGGATGATAACATGCTGCTAATACTGGTGTTGCCATACAAGCTAATGGTAAAGGGTATCTTAAAATCTTTTGTTTGCTTTAATACCCTGTATTTAAGGTTCAGAGTCCAAAGTTGTGTCATTGGTCCGGCGGCCTTAACCCGGCTTGAACCTACAGCCAGATCATCAGTAATGCCGTACTCAAAAAATATCCCTATATCGCTGGCCTGGTCAAAACCAAAAAGAGTATGAATGTGATCCTGGTTGCTGGCTGCTATATCTCCAAAACGGTGACTAACCCTGAAATCAAGGGCGTTCTTCTTCGTCATTTCAACCGACTGGCCATTTATTACCCGGGTGCTCTTAAATGTATAGGCAACAAATTCTCTTTTAGGTTTTTGGTCTTCCATCAATTTGTCCAGGATATCGGCCTGGGCATAAGTGAATTGAATAGACAATAACATCAAAAACGAGTAAAAATATTTCATGTCTGTTTTTTTAGCTTTCAAATAAGCGGGTTTTTTATTACAAAGGCGCAACGCCAACACTAAAAATCATGCAAACATGGCACTAACAATTGCAAAAACTTACCTGGAGGGATATGTGAAGGCTACTTCTTGTACTTTTCAAAGTTGAAATCAATATCCACCTTCATTTCCTCGGCAATGTTAGCGCCCACAATGCTTGGTATCTTAATTTTATGATCGGCAAGTTTAACTGTAAAAACTGCCGTGGCATTAACAGGCTGCCCGTTTTTAATAACCAGCTTTGCCTTTATCTCGCGTGGATATTTTACTCCATGCATTTCAAGAGTTCCCTTAAGCACTACATCAAATGTCCCATCTTTCGAAAGGTCAACATTATCCATTAACATATCCAGCACTCCGTATGGATACTTCTCGCTTTCCATATAGTTTTCATTAAAGTGTTCCTGCATTAGCTTGTCCTTAAAAACAAAGGAGCTTTGCTGGATCTTGGCAAAAATTTTTTTGGTTTGGGTGTTGAATACACATACCGCGGAGTTACTGGTGGCTTCAATGTCTTCCATTGCAGTACCCGAAAAAAAATGGATTTTCCCTTTTGTACAAACGTAGGCGTTCTCTTCCTGAGCAGAAACAGTACCTGAAACAAATATTAATCCCAGCAAAAACAGGCTTATACCAAAACCCCTGGTGCTTTTACGGAACTTTGAAATATCTGACATCATGGTATAATTGGTTTATCCAACAACTTACTGCGGGTATCCATTTTGGGCCCAGCATTCCACTTGCTTAATCAAACTGTCTGCCAAAGCAGGTCCGCCATTAGGCATTAGCAGGCATCCGTTTCCTTTTATTGAACAAATAACATTTTTTGACTTAAACGCGTCCACAGTTGAGTTATAAGATGAAAGATCAACTCCACTTTGATTGGTGGCATGGTCGTGGCACGGGGCATAAGCGCAATATAAGTCCGTAATATTTGGACCAATATTCAGTGCATAAGTATTAGTTGCTGCATTAACTCCGGTGCAATCTACAGTAACCGGATTTGATGTTTTATCCTTTGTACACGAATAATAAAGACTGATAAAGCCAAATACGAGGGCCGACAAAAAATATTTTCTCATTTGTAAATTACTCCTTAATTATTTTTTTGGTTACAACTGCACCACCAACATTTAACTGTACCAGGTAAACGCCCGAAGCCAAATGACTGATATCAAAAGTGCGATAAAAATTTCCAGCTCCTATTTTCTCATTGATCACTGAGTTGGCAAGTTTGCCATCCATTGTATAAACGCTAGCAGTAATTTCTTCCGATTGTTTAAGATTAAATGACAGACCAAATTCATTGCTAATCGGGTTAGGGAAAACATTCAGGTTAGAAAGTTTATCTGAGATATCAGTAATGCCAACAGAAAGGGGATTGATGGTTAAATTGCTGAAGTAAACAGGTGCTCCAGGAATGGAATTTACAAATGATGAACTATCCGCAGGGTTAAAGGCGTAATAAAAAGTTACAGCGCCCGAAGCTGGTGCGGTCCATTTAAAAACCCAACTGCTAATAGTGTGATTTGCATGTAAATGGCCCATATATTGAATTCCACCCGCAGTTTGCAGTTTGGTATGAACGGCATCGCTAACGGCAAAATTACCGGCCTGCGCATTCGAGGCATCCAGGGATGCAATTTGAAAACCAAATGCGTATGCTGCTGCAAGTGTCTGAAACCCGATATAATAGGTTTGGTTTGGGATATACTTAAAGTTTGCATCCAGGGTACCAGTTAAAAAAGTAGTAGTATCTATTTTAAGCGCCAATAAGCTTGAATTTGATGCCTGGTTTGAAGCATGGCAGCCACTTTGAGCGCAGGTAATGCCTGCATTGGTCGGATCGCCGCAACTAGCTACCGGAGGGTAGATAATATGCGAATTAACCTTCGGGGTATTGATGATTGCCAACATTGCAACTAAAACTACAGAAAGAACCAAATACTTTTTTCTCATGGATTTTTATTTTTTTAAGGATATCAAAGAAAGTAAAAAAATTAAGAGTTACAACCCGTTATTTGTTAATGCCCTCTCTCAAAACCTGCTCTGTGGCTATCTTGGAAAGAACCCGCCCAACCACCTTTTCTATTATCCCTTTTTCGTCAATCACAAAGGTCGCTCTCTGTATACCCATATATTCGCGGCCGTAAAGCTTTTTAAGCCCCCACACGCCGTAATCGTTTATCACCTTTTTATCTTCATCAGCTATTAAAGTAAAGGGTAACTTGTATTTTAATATGAATTTTTGATGTTCTGCCGGATTATTGGGGCTTACACCAATTATTTCATACCCCTTCTTTTTCAATAGCGAAAAATTATCGCGGAAATTGCAGGCTTCCTTAGTGCAAACGGGGGTATCATCTTCCGGGTAAAAATATAATACCACCTTTTTACCCAAAAACTGTTTTAGCGTAATCGCCTCGCCGTTTTGGTCAATGGCTTTAATTGCCGGGGCTTTATCGCCCACCTTTAATGTAATCATCTGTTACTTCAATTTGAAAAGGGAAAGTAATCAAAAAAGGCATTTCCGGTTTTCGCTTCGGCACTGCAAATCAAAATAATAAAGCCAAAGAACATTTTGCTTCATTCAACTGTGGCAAAAAGAAAAAATTCCCCGTTTTTAACCCCTCTCGGCAGTTAAATCTTTAGTGTCAATTGTTTAGGGCAAATAAGATGTTGTCATTTGGGTCATCGCCCTCACATTTTAAAGGTAACGGAATACTCTGCCGTATTCTTACGCTCGTCAGTTACCACTACTTTAAAAGTATGTGTCCCCGCGGCCAGGTGTGGGTCAATGGAATGAGTTAAAGTATACGATTTGGCATCATAGTCTGTAACAACCCATTTATCATCTATATAAGTGCTGAAATTTGAAATACCCGAAAGGTCGTCACTGATCTTTACGCGTATTTTTTTATCCTTTTTCATGTCCTTACCCTTCGAAATATTAAGCGGGGTGATAGTTGGAATAGTAGTATCGATCTTTACATAATAAGTGCCGAATTCCCGGGCTTTGGCTTTTATAGAACCGTTTTCATATTTGCCTCCGCGCGAAACCTCTTCGCCGGTTTCATCTTTATAAACCACCACGGCTTTTTCCCTGAACCTGAAATTTAATTTTTCTGTTTTGATGGTAACATAGAACCAATCAAAAACCTGTGTGGCAGGTTTATCCAATTGGTGAACTTTGGAGAAGATGCTTGAACTGGAAGCCAGAGAAGAAGAGTAATTGAAATAAACCGTATCCAGCAAAGAACCCGCGGGGATCTCAAGTTTCAATTCGGGATTTGAAAATTCATCTTCCTTAGCGTAGTCAAAACGCTTTACATAGTTCAGTTCTTTAGCTTTCAAAAGTTTACTAGCCGAATCATATTTTAAAGAAAAATGAATGTTAGAGGTGTTACCAGCGTAATCGCTCACTTCTATTTTTATGTCGTGGACTTTGCCATCAGCAAGATTCAATATTCCCCTGTTCGCGACGTTTTCGTACACCGGGCAATGGTTTCCAGGTTCAACGAAGCATTTATGAAAACTCTTGTGCGATTCATTTAGAAAAACCGGGTAATCTATTTGGCTGATAACAAACCGGTTCTCCTTAAATGACATTTTATCTACCCGGTATTCGTACACCGCTTTAACTCCATCGTACATTTTCATTTTGTAAATGCCAATATGGTTTTCCGATTCATCGATCATGTCATAAGTATTTAATGAAATACCCACTGACTGGCAATTAAGAGCAACAGTTCCGCTACCACAGGTGTACTCGCCATCTTTGCCCGTGACCTTTTCGCGGTAGCCATCGCATTTATATTTAAGACTATCCATAGGATAGAATTTGATAAAGTTAACGGCCGGCTTCAGGTTATCCTTCAAATTAATACCAAAAAGCAAAGGGTTGATCGCGTTTTCAGCCGCATCGCGTATTTCAAAGTGCAGGTGCGGGCCTCCGGATCCACCTGTATTGCCGCTTAAAGCTATTTGTTCGCCTTGCTTTACAATTATTTCTCCCGGTGGTAAGCTAAAGTCAACCGCAAAAGATTCTTTGCTGTATTGCTCTTTTCTCAATCGCGCCATAATCTGTGGAGCATATTCTTTAAGGTGACCGTACACCGACACAAATCCGTTGGGATGTGTGATATAGAGAGCATTGCCATAGCCAACAGATGAAACGTTTATACGCGAAATATACCCATCGGCGGCAGCATAAACTTTAAGGCCCTCTACTTCATTGGTACGGAAATCCAAGCCTGTATGAAAATGCCCTTTGCGCGGTTCGCCAAAATTTCCGGCAAGTGTAAGTGGAATATCCAACGGAGATTTAAAATAATTTTGAGGATAGAGCCGCTCTTCCTTCACTTGCGTTAGCAATGAAAGGCACATAAAAACAAACAAGCCTATACTCTTCATATCTTAATTAAACTAATCCACGGTCATTACAATTTCAGGTTAGGTCGTAATACTTCTTTCTTATAAAAATCGGTAATGATCTTAACGGCCTTGGTTGGGTCATCGGTTATATGAAACAACTTCATATCCTTAGCACTGATGTTTCCCTCCTTTTTAAGCATCACCTCTTTCATCCAGTCCATCAGCCCCTTCCAATAATCGGTGCCAATAAAAATAACCGGTACTCTATCCACTTTATTGGTTTGTATTAGCGTAAGCACTTCAAAGCTTTCATCCATGGTGCCAAAACCACCGGGCATAAAAACAAAGGCCTGTGCGTAGCGGATAAACATAACCTTGCGGGCAAAGAAATATTTAAATATCAGCAATTTGTCGGCGTCAATAAAGGCATTCCAATCCTGCTCATGATGTAGTTCTATATGCAGTCCTACTGATTTTCCTTTGCCTTTTTTAGCACCTTTATTACCAGCCTCCATAATGCCCGGGCCGCCACCGGTAATAGTTCCGTAACCTTCGGCTGCAAGTTTTTCGGCTATCACTTCGGCCAGCTTATAGTATTTGTTATCGGGCTTGGTGCGGGCCGAGCCGAATATTGAAATGCATGGACCAAACTGCTCCATCTTTTCAAAACCGTCAACAAACTCGCTCATTATCTTAAACATCCTCCAACTCGATTCCGCTCTCAATTCAGCCCAGCTCTTTTTCTTTTTCATAGTATTTAGTTTACTGAAATAATTTGTTTCCTATCGGTATCCGGGGAGGAGATCAAATACAATCCTATAAATGTAATAAAGCCATTTACCAATAATACCTCAAAGCCCATCTGGTATCCAAAAAAAACTGTAGTAGAAAAATGGTCAAGTAAAAAACTAAGTATGGGGGATAAAATGCAAACGGCCGGCACCAGGCTGTCATTAACTTTTTGCTTAGTAAATAATCCGAAAACAAATAAGCCTAACAAGGGGCCGTAGGTGTATCCCGCAATTTTAAGAACCGCAGTTATTACCGAACCCTCATTCAGTACCCGGAAGAAAACGATGGCCAGCAGAAATACAAACGCCACCGAAAGATGCACCTTTCTTCTAACCTTCATTTTGCCCTCCTCATCCAGGTCGCTTCTTTCTTTCAGGTCAAGAATGTCAATGCAAAACGAAGAAGTAAGTGCCGTTAACGCCCCGTCAGCACTAGGGAACAAGGCCGATACAAGCCCTATTACAAAAACAAGCCCGGTAATAGGTGGAAGGTACTGCAACGCAACGGTTGGGAAAACATCATCAGGATGTAATGGGATGGCTATATTTTTAGCCGTCATAAACAGGTAAAGTATTCCGCCTAGAAAAAGAAAAAGTGCATTAACCAGTAACAGGATAAAGCTGAAAATGATCATGTTCTTCTGCGATTCGCCCAGTGTTTTAACGCTAATGTTTTTCTGCATCATCTCCTGGTCAAGCCCCGTCATGGTAATGGTAATGAACATACCGCTAAGTATTTGTTTGACAAAGAAACCTGTTGAGCGCCAATCGGTATTAAACACCTGCGTATAACCTTTGTCCTGCAATGATTGATACAGGCTGCCAAAAGAAAGGTGAAGTTCTGACTGAATAATAAAAACGGTAACCACCAAGGCCAGCACCATAAATGTTGTTTGCAGGGTATCGGTCCACACAATGGTTTTAACCCCACCTTTAAACGTGTAAAGCAATATCATCAGCAATACCACAAACACGGTTACGGGAAAAGGAATATGCCAGGCATCCAGCATAAATATCTGCAGTACATTCAACACTAAAAAGATACGTATAGAAGCCCCCAATGTTCGCGAAACCAAAAAGAAAGTGGCGCCTGTTTTATAAGAAACGTTTCCAAAGCGTGTTTTAAGGTAGCTGTAAATGGAAGTGAGGTTGAGCCGGTAATAAAGCGGAAGAAGTACAAAAGCAATTACAAAGGACCCCAGTAAATACCCGATAACAATTTGCATATAGGCAAAGTGTCCTTTTTCAACGCCACCGGGAACGCTCATAAAAGTAACCCCACTTAGGGAAGTGCCTATCATGCCATAAGCCACCAAATACCATTTCGAATTTTTTTTGCCAATAAAGAACGATTCATTGGTAGCGCCGCGGGCTGTATAAAATGCAATGCCCAGCAACACTAAAAAATATCCGAATACAATACCAATGATTATCAGCGGCGACAAGAGAAATGTGTTTATGGCAAAGTAATACTCTATTTACGGGCATATACCCGGCACTTATAAATACGGGTATGTGGAGTGCGAGGTTTTAAGGACAGGCCAATTTCTATAAGCATGAATTGTTATTTTTGACCAAATCATGAAAAATAAAACGGCTTTGATATTGGGGGCTACAGGTTTGGTAGGGGAGCAATGCTTAAAGGAACTTCTTGCCTCACGTGTATATACCAAGGTAATTGTAGTGGTCCGCCGCAAACCCGGAATTCAGAATCCGAAGATGGATACCATTATAACTGATTTTAAAGATGTGGAGTCACTTAAAGCAAGAATTAAAGCTGATGATGTGTATTGCGCCATGGGTACAACCATTGGCAAAGCCGGCAGCCAGGTAGCTTTTAAAAGGGTTGATTTTGAAATACCCTTAAAAATTGCTGAACTGGCTTTATGGAACGGAACCAGCAAATTCATCTTAGTATCAAGTTTGGGGGCCGATGCATCATCTTCGGTTTTTTATTCCAAAGTAAAGGGCGAGCTGGAAAATGCATTAAAAAAACTGAAATACGATAGTCTGCTTATTTTCCGCCCTTCAATTTTATTAGGTGATAGAAAAGAGAAGCGCACAGGCGAAGCTATAGGAAGATTACTTGCAGAAAAGTTATCTTTTATTTTTGCAGGCCCCCTGAAAATGTACAAAGGAACCCCGGTTGATATGCTTGCCCAACAAATGGTAAAGTTGGCAACCGGCACTAGCAAAGGAGTCCGCATAATTGAGAATAAAGAGATATTTGAATTAGCAGAAAAATAATAGAATGGGTGTTAAAGGTTTTTTAGTTTTTACTTTTACTTTTTTAATTCTCTTCTCAGGGGCGCAACAGGCGCAACAGGATGTTATTAGCATTAAGCAGAAGTTTTTAATGCGGCAAACCGAGGATATTAAGGAAAGTGTTGACTCATTTCGTACCCTGCACCTGATGGTTGCCGGAAATATTTATCAAACCGAAAAGCATATCAACTACGCTTACAACACTGCCGAGGGTGTTTACGATTTTAAAAGCGAGTTGAAATATATTCAGCCAATCCTTAATCTGGGCGACATAAGTATCGCCAACCTTAAAACCTCTTTTGGTAATAATGTAAACGATATGTTTTCTGCGCCCGATGAGTTTGCCTTAACTATTAAATACTCGGGTATTAATGCGGTAATGCACGCTAACATGCACACAGCCAACATTGACAGAACCTGCTTAAAACGTACCCGCGATGTGCTGAATGAGTTTGACATGTATCACACCGGTGCATTCAATGATTTTTTGGAACGAAG
>JAQBNQ010000161.1 GCA_028288545.1 Bacteroidota bacterium | reverse complement strand
CTTTTGCAACGGCCAGTTTCTTTTCCTTAAACAGTTGAAGACTTTTATAATGTTCTACCAACTCGGAAAGTTTAGGATAGAGTTTTCGTTCGTCGAAGTTTTTGCCCGCCTGTTGCAGGTAGGACAGCAACAGGTATTTTTTGTACTCAAAATCAATTAATCCATCGGTAAGCCAGTTTTTATCCAATGTTTCCATAGAATTAGATTTTAGAAGCAAGAATCAAGATACAAGAAGCTAGAAGCAAGAGTCAAGAATCGGGCCAATAGTTGATGCATCAGGTTTCTTTGTACTTTAACGTAAAATACAACAAGTTGTTATAATTAGTAGCTAGTAGTGAGCCTGCCTGTCAGCAGACAGGTATTTAGTATTTAGACAGATTCGGTTAGGAGGTTAAACTTTGCTGTTAGTGGTAGGTTGGCCAAACAATGTAGTTTGACATTCATAGGAATATTGGTATTTGAAGCCTGCATTTGCAAAGTTGCCACGCCTTTTAAGGCATGGATAGTGATTTTCTGTATAGAATTCCAGGGCTTCAGCCCTTTAATAACTGGGGCGGTATACAAGGGCTAAAGCCCTAAATATGTTTCATAATTTTTCCCCACGCCCTGAAGGGCGTGGCAACCAGACCGCTGCCATCTATAAATTCATTTGTTTCGAGCATTTATGACTTAGAGACAGCTCTTTCTCAATACTCAATACCTGTCTGCCGACAGGCAGGCTCACTACTCAATACTAATTAAAGTTTGTTCAACTCTCCTTTCAGAAAGTCGATGAGGCTGGAAACGTAGGGTTTTGAGAAATCGAATTTGGCGCCGGCGGTTTCGTAAAAAACAGGGATGGGTTTGGTGTAGCCCAGGCTTAAGGCCTTTTTATAATCGTTGACCGCACGGGCAGAATCCTGCTTAAAGTTGCGCCACAGGGCCAGGGCACCTAGTTCGGCAAAGGCGTATTCGATATAGTAAAAAGGTACTACATAAAAATGTAGTATCCGGTGGTAAGTTGTATCAAACGATTTTTGCTGACCGCACCAATCCACAGCTTTAGGTGTAAACTTGCCTTGCAGTTCTCTCCACTTTAATCTTCTTTCTTCAATGGTATGGTCCGGATTGGAGTATAACCAAAACTGGAAACTATCGCCCAGGCAAGTACGTGCCAACAGGCTAAGGATGTATTCCAAATGGTTCTTTTTGGCGCGTTTAAGATCCTCGGGGTTGGTGTAGAAAATATCCCAATGCTCCATGCTCATTAATTCCATACCCATAGAGGCCACCTCGGCAACTTCAGAGGTAACTTCTTTCAGCGAATTCAATTCGAGGTTATGCGATAAAAACGTATGGATAGCGTGGCCGCCTTCGTGTACTATGGTAATAAGGTCCTGCTCGGTGTTGGCGGAGTTCATAAAAATAAACGGAACACCAATTTCGGGCATGGTCATATTATAGCCACCGGTGCCCTTGTGCATTCTCGAGTCAAGGTCCAGGTAGTTCATGCGCTTCATTATTTCAAGGCGCTGACCAAAGTAAGGGTCCAGTTTATTGAAGCAGGTAATCGTTTTTTCTATCAGATCGTTAGTAGAAGTAAATGGCCTAAGCGGACCTTTACCGCTTATATCAACTTCCGTATCCCAGGGCTTTAAAACATCCAGGCCAAGCTGTTCTTTCTTCTTTTCAAATAATTGGTTAACCAGGGGCATCACCACCTCTTCAACCGATGCATGAAACTGCAAACAATCTTCAGGCGAGTAATCAAACCTGCCCAGTTCTTCAAAGCGATACTCCAGGTAATTTTTGAAACCTGCATTAACGGCCACCTTATGTCTTAGCTGAATCAGTTCGCTCAGTAATTCATCCAGTTTCTGCTCGTCCTGCAATCGCCTTTCCAGTATTAACTTAAAAACCTCTTCACGTTTTGCCCTGTCGGTGTCCTTCAGGTAAATCATGGCTTGTTGCAAGGTAAGTTCGGCACCGTTGTAATGAATACTTTGCGCTCCGCTTATTTCGTCGAAGGCAGATTGCTTCATGTTCATTTCGCTGAACAGGGCAATGTTTTCGGGGCGGAAAAGTTCAATCTCCTTTTTTGTTTTGCGGATATAGGCAAAGAAAATTTCTTTATCCAGTTGCTCAACAAAAGGGTTGCCGATAAGCTTCTTCTTTAATAAATTCTCGAACGCCGAAAGCTTTGGATAAATGTTCAGATACATGTTTACCAAGTCGCCCTTCGCCTTTTCATCCGAAGTATCAAGCGTGGTCCGCACATATATCCAGCGGCTGTTTTCGCCCATCACGGCGTCTAACTCGCTCCAATCGTGCAGCCATTTATTAAGTTCCTCAACGGAGTTTATTTCGCGGTTTAAAAGATCATTGAAATAAGGCTCAACAAGGTCCCATGCGCTTGGCACAAAATCTTCCGAAACAAAATTCCTCTTCTTACGCTCAGGTATGTCCTTATCCAGGTGATTCGCTTCTACCAACATATTACGATGCCTTACGCGGTGTAGTTATTTTCTTTACAGGTGCAGGTTTGTTGCTGCCCTTGCTCGACTTATCGCTTTTTACAGCTTTAGGCTTGCTTTCTTTTTTCGCACCTTTCTCTTTCTTCACTTCTGTTTTACCTTCTTCGCCTTCGGCTTTACCTTCTTCGGCAACAGCTTCTTTCTTATCGGTAGTCAGTTCTTCAATCAGCGCTTTTGCATTTAAAATGTTGTACCACTTAGCCAGCTTACGCATATCGCTAACGTGCACTTTCTCCTTATCAAAAGCAGGCAACACTACTTCCATCCATGCCTTTAAACCTGCATCATCCTTTGCATCGGGAACCGCATTTTTGGCTTCGCTCTTTTTAATAGAGGCCAGCACTTCCTTTAAAGCCACGGGCTCTTCGCTGGTGTAAATGGTAATATTATCCAGCGTGGTAAAAAGGTGAGTTCTGCCAGGTATAAACTGGGTTTTGTCATCTACCAAACTGGTTACAATCAATCCGTCGTTACGGCGGGTGGCTACTTTAAACAATCCGGGCAACCCGGTTACAGCTACAATTTCTGATAAATCCATGTGTTAATTTTTTGGGTGGCTAAGATAGGAAATAAGTTGGCTTTGGAGGAATTGGGGGCAAAAAGAGAGGGGAAAGCTGTCGGAATTGGGATTTTTTTGATTTTGGGATTTTGGGATATAAAAGGTGGCATCCCTGACGGGATGCGAATTGTTTTTCTGGTTATTGGCTACCGATATATGTGCCTGACGGCACATGACTTTTGAGGTTTTATTCCCGTAGGGAAATAATATTGGTAGGCAGGAGGTTTTTTCTGAAATTTTCGCCCCGTTAGGGGCGATACCTCTTATGCAATGCCAAATTTCGGAAACAAAACCGAGTAAACAAAAGTCCATCACAGCGACCAAAAATTGCAATTGAAAAATTCATGAGAAAGAACGATTTGTGATTGGCCAGCACCATTTAGTGAGTAAAAACGTTTAATATGAGTTCACAATTCATCACTTATTAAATTTATATCATCTTTCACCTTTTCGGTGATAACGAATATTCGTTTTTGTAGTTTGATTTGGATAAATTTATAACTGGAAAATTAAAAACACAATCCTTTAATTCGTCAGCATAGTAAGAAACTTAATTAGAAAAACTTTAACCCAATTTATGCATTTTAATGCCAAAACTCTAGATGACTTATTGAATGACGTTTTCACAGAATTAATAAAGCGCCCATTTGATGTAACAACAAGCCGAAGTGAAAAAGGCGGCGATACAAGCGAAATAATTGGTACGCTTCTTCAACTTGAAATACCCACATCTCGTCTTAGCAGAACAGAAACAAAGGGTAAACTCTTTAGCGCTTTAGGAGAACTAATGTGGTACTTATCTAAAGATAAAAAGCTCGATTTTATCAAACATTATATTATACACTATGAAACTGAGTCCTTCGATGGAGAAACTATTTATGGTGGATATGGCCCCAGGCTTTTCAATATGCATGAAAAGTACAATCAAGTTAATAATATAATTGAATTACTAAAACAGAAGCCTAATAGCCGAAGAGCAGTTATACAATTGTTTGACGCGGTGGACATTTCCCAGGATTTTAAGGAAATACCCTGTACCTGCACCTTGCAGTTTATGATTCGTAATAAAAAACTGCATATGCACGTGTCAATGAGATCAAACGATGCATATTGGGGTCTCCCTCACGATGTTTTCGTTTTCACAATGATGCAGGAAATTATCGCGCGCACATTGAACGTAGATTTAGGTATTTATAGCCATTCTGTTGGCAGCCTTCATTTGTATGCAGAAAAGAAAGAATTCGCGCAACAATATTTGTCAGAAGGATTTCAATCCACGAAAATTACGATGCCAAAAATGCCTCAAGGAAACCCTTGGCCAATCTTGGAAGAACTTGTTGTATTAGAGGCTGAGATTCGGACAAACCCTGAGTTTAAATTACCGCCTTTGAAATTTGATCCTTATTGGGCAGATATAATTCGACTGCTGTATATATATTCACTTCATAAACACGGCAATAATTCA
>JAQBNQ010000157.1 GCA_028288545.1 Bacteroidota bacterium | reverse complement strand
GTACAGGAATCTTTTCTAAACCTTTGGCTTAACCGCGAAAAATTAAATGAGGCTTACCCGGTAGGCCCTTACCTGTTTTCGATAGGAAAACGGGTAACGTTAAACAGCCTGAAACAGTTCAGCATGTCAAAGGCCGGTCTTGAAAAACTTTGGCAATCGATTACGTATTTCCATAACGAAACAGAAGAAGCCGTTGAAATAAACAATTTAATTGAGTTTGCGGAAACAGCTTTCAGCAGTTTACCAGCCCAGCAGCAGCTGGTTTTCCGCTTAAGCCGGGAAGAGGGATTAACGTACGAGGAAATTGCCGATAAACTCCAGATATCAAGAAACACGGTAAGAAACCATCTTGTTGCAGCGCTCAAAAACCTTAAAACCCAGTTTGCCCAGTCGGATATAGTTTACCTGCTTATTTTACTTCCATTTTTTTCAAAATAGAACCATGTTCAACTAACAAAATATATTTCCTTAAAATCAGTCTTCCTGGCCTAAAAGATCAATGATCAGCTATTTACGTTTTGTAGCTTAATGCCCACAAAGTCAATCCTTCCATCAGAAAAGCCTTTAAATGAAATCCCAGCCCCAATCCCAACCCCCTTCATTATTAAATTTAATCGCTGTATTTTAGATAATTAATTTACCATCTCAGGTAAAACTTGCCGAAAGGCATTACCAGTTTATTAAAACCGATAATTAAAAAAATGGAACAGCAACCTAACCAGCCATCACCCGAAAACATCATGAAAATTGGCACGGGCTTTTGGGCCTCAAAAATTCTTTTAACGGCAGTGAATTTTAAATTATTCACCATGCTTGCCGAAAAGAAAATGATGAAAGCCAAAGATGTAAAAGACATTTTAGAGCTTAAATGCACCGACAGAAATGTTTATGATTTTTTAGATACCTTAACCGTGTTTGGTTTTTTAAAGCGGGAAGGCATTTTGGATACAGCTATCTATTCAAATACTGTTGACTCAGATACGTTTTTAGATACAAACAAGCCATCATATATTGGAGGGATCCTTGAAATGATGAACAATCGGTTATATACCTTTTGGGGTAACCTGGGCGAGGGGCTGCTTACCGGGCTTCCTCAAAATGAAACAAAAAGGAGTGAGGATTTTTTCGGTTTGATATACCAGGACCCTGAAAAATTAAAAGAATTTACCGGTGCAATGAGCGGCATCCAGATGGGCAATTTTATGGCCTTTGCTCAAAAATTTGATTTTACAAAATATAAAACGCTGATTGATGTGGGCGGATCGGCCGGGTTGCTTTCCATTATGGTTGCAAAACATAATCCCCACATGCGGTGCACCAGTTTTGACCTGCCTCCGGTTGAGCCTATTGCAAGTGCTACCATACAGCAATTTGGTTTGGCGGATCGGGTAAAAGTCGCAAGCGGCGACTTTTTCACTATGCCTATACCCAGTGCCGACGTTGTTGTAATGGGAAATATCCTGCATGACTGGGATGAGGAGAATAAAATAGCATTAATACGAAAAGCTTATGACGCCCTCCCCTCCGATGGTGCATTTGTAGCTATTGAAGGTATAATAGATGATGAAAGAAAGCAAAATGTTTTTGGTATGATGATGAGTTTAAATATGCTTATTGAAACCGGAACCGGATTTGATTACACCTTTGCCGACTTTAACAGGTGGGCAAATATTGTAGGTTTTAAATCAACCTCAATCATTCCGCTGGCAGGGCCGTCAAGCGCGGCAATTGCATACAAATAGTGTTGCATTAAATAACGTTTTACAATCCGCAAACAGGCTTCATGTATCCTGCAGGGAAATCGCTTTTAACAGGAGGCACCTAACGGAGCCAATACATATGTCTTGTTTTGCTATAAACATGTTACTCCTACGGAGTTGAAATTATACTTTTTTTTAACTCCGTAGGAGTAACATGTTTGTAGAAATGAAAACCAAAGAGAATTGGCTCCGTTAGGTGCCTCCTGTTTACTATTGATTTTAAAAGCAATTTCCCTGATGTATCCTGTCTCATCTATTTAATTAGATTTGCTGCGTCATGTTTGAGGTTTTCGAAAAGTACTTACGCCAATGGGTTGAAATTTCTGACGAAGAGATGAAACTGATCCGTGCTGCAAGTTTTGAAAGGAAGATCCGTAAGTGGCAATCCATTTTACATGAAGGTGAAGTATGGAAAATTGCGTGTTTTATTACCACCGGATGCTTTCGCCTGTACCGGTTTAGTGCCGATGGAACTGACCACACGCTGAGGTTCGGCGTGGAAAACTGGTGGATCAGCGACCAGGAAAGCTATAACCTTGAAAAACCATCTGAATATAACATTGAAGCTTTGGCGGCCAGTACCATTATTGTATGGACTAAGGAAAAATGGGAAGAACTAAGAGAAACCATCCCCGCGTTGAAGCTATTCAATGAAAGGCTTTTAGCACGGGGTTACGAAACCAGCCAGCAGCGCATCTATTCGCTAATCAGTAATTCGGCCGAAGAAAAATATCTTGAGTTTCAAAAAACATATCCTAAAGTATTCAATAGTGTTCCCCTGCATATGGTTGCCTCCTACCTTGGTATCTCCCGCGAAACCTTAAGCCGTATCCGAAAAGACTTTACCCGGCGAGATTAAATAAATACTGTCCCTTCCCTGAATATTTCCTGTTTTATTGCAAAAAGCGTGACAAATGTCAACGTCATTTTGTGTCATATGGCTTCTTTTTAGGAGGCCGTTTCGGCTCACTTTTGTTCTGTCGCCCGGTAGTTCGGGTAAATAATTTAAACAGAATATTTTTAATAAAATCATGAAAACTAATATCGAATACACCGCATCAACCGTTCCTACCCAGTTCATATCTGTAAATGGCACTCCATTCGCTTACCGTCGTTTCGGCAACAAGGCGGGCCTGCCTTTGGTACACCTGCAGCACTTTACCGGCACTATGGAAAATTGGGACCCCAAAGTATTGGATGCGCTGGCCCTTGATCGTGAGATCATCATTTTTAATAACAGGGGAGTAGCAAGCACTGGCGGTGAAACACCTGATAGTATAGCTGCCATAGCCCAGGATGCCGCTGCATTTATTGACGCGCTCGGTTTAAAAAAGATCGATCTCCTGGGCTTTTCCATGGGGGGTATGGTGGCTCAACAAATTACGCTTGACAGGCCGGAGCTCATCAACAAATTGATCCTACTCGGTACAGCCCCACGTGGCGGCCACGAAATTGACGATTTTACGCCTGAGGTTTGGGCCATTTTCGCTAAAGAATTTCCTTCGGAATATGAGATATTACTGGAAACCTTATTTTCGCCAACCTCAACCAGCCAGCAAGCTGCCCATGAATTTCTGAGCAGGGTAAAAGATGGCAGAACCGAAAATCGCGATAGTAAGATCAGTGAACAGGTAGCCCCTGCACAGTCGGCCGCAATTAAAGACTGGGCCAATATTACCCCTGGCGATTATACTTATTTGAAGGCCATTAAACAGCCGGTATTTGTGTTAACCGGTCATAATGATATTATATTCCCTACGGTTAACTCATTTTTGCTGCAACAAAATCTGCCTGATGCGCAACTGATCATTTATCCCGATTCCAATCATGGTGCACAATATCAGTTCCCCGAATTATTTGTTAAACAACTGACCGCTTTTCTTGAAGGCATAAAGTAAATTAAACTATAGGTTGAGCTTAGCGCGGGTGAATTAGTCTTCATTCGCGCTATTTTTTTTAATGCATCTGTAGACGTAATAAAAATAAAAGTTTTCCTCAGCATTACTTTGATCGGCTGGTATGGGCGGAAGAATACCTTATAATATCATCTTAAAGTAAGAAACGGGGCGCTGTCCGGAATCATCAAATATTTGGCGCTTTAAATTGATTGAAAAGAAAATACGTGCCTAACTTTATATCAGCAAAAAGATAGGCCAGGTTTGATTAAAGTTTCCTTTTAATCTGTATATCTATCCTGCACACTGCCAGCTATTTGCCTATAATAAGGTCAATGCCCTGGTGTTTGAGTTTAGTATTTAAAACATACCGTAAATGAAGTTAGCAAATAATGCCATAGATATGCCCGGCCTTGGGTTTGGCACCCTGATCCCTGATCCGGCCGAAACGATAAGTGCCACCAGGTACGCGCTTGAAGCAGGGTTCCGGCACTTTGACTGCGCGGAACGATACCGCAATGAAAGCGAAGTGGGTGAAGCGCTGCAGGCCGGAATGGCCGCCGGGGGAATTGCCCGCAAGGACGTTTTTATTACCACCAAGTTGTGGAATACCAACCACCGGCCTGAGCGTGTTGAAGCAGCATTCGAGGGGAGTTTGAAAAGGCTCCGGATCGATTACATCGACCTCTATCTTATTCATACTCCGTTTGCATTTCAGCCGGGAGACGATCAGGACCCGAGGGATGAAAATGGCAATGTTATTTACGACAAGGACGTGACTTTACTTGACACCTGGAAGGCGATGGAAGATTTGGTAGACAGTGGTAAATGCCGTGCTATCGGATTGTCAGATATCACCCTGGAAACCCTGGTGCCGCTGTATGAATCAGCAAGGATTAAGCCTGCTGTTGTTCAGGTAGAATCACATCCTTATCTGCCGGAAACGGAACTTTTGGAATTCTGCAAGGAGAAAGGCATCGTCCTTTTGGCTTTTGCACCACTGGGTCATGGAATGAGACCGGGGCCATTGGAAGATCCGGTTGTTTTAGCGATCGCCGAGCGGGTTAAAAAAACGCCGGCACAGGTACTGCTGGCCTGGGCGCTTCAGCGTGGCACGGCTTTGCTTACCACACCCCGCACTGCAGCCCGCGCTAAAGAGAATTTCGACGTATCCCCACTACCGGAAGACGCCTTTAATGAAATCAGTAATATTCAAACCCGGCAAAGGTTCAATCACGTGGTGAAAACCGGTGTACCGGGTTTTATCCCACGAGTGGAAGATACCACAAACTGATCCGCCGGTGTTGCATCAGGATAAGAAAAGCCCTTGGATGAACATTCAAAGGCTTTTCTATTCTTCAATCAGGGTTATTAAAAAATCAGCTCGGTAGCCAAAACCACCTCCCGGTTTTCCAGCAAGGGGACTATCTGCCCCAAAACAATACTTTGAAAATGGTCGGATGCACGGTGAGCAGCAACGGCTGCTTCATCTTTA
>JAQBNQ010000136.1 GCA_028288545.1 Bacteroidota bacterium | reverse complement strand
GTCTGTATCTCCGAAAGCGCCTTTTTTACATTTACCTGGCTGCGACCAAAATCAGTGATGGGCTGGGTTAAGGCCAAATGAAAATCGTAATTGTTGGCAGGTATAAACTGTATATCCAGTGTTTGTCCGTTTACCGGAAAACTGATACTGGGCGTTGGCTTACCATACCTGTAGGTTGCATCGCCTTCAATAACCGGCATGTAAACAGCCTTGGCAAGGTCGTGCTGGGTTTCGCTCAACTTCACGTATTCATTGCCCTCCTTCAGCTTCGGGTAATTGTCAATCGCTTTTTTTATCAGCTCAATCAACTGCGCCGGCGTGTTCGTTGTTTCAGAAAATGAAAATGCCGGCGCGGTTATCGCTAACAAAATCACCATCACAAATTTTCTTGTCTTCATCTTAAATTATTTATTATTCCTTATTCCAGTACTTGAATTAATGCGATGATTCTGCCACTGCCTTCAACTCTTCAGCGCTCATTTTTTTACCCTTTAAAAAAGGTATTAAAGGAAACACGGCCACAATAAACAGCATCGAAAACAAAAAGCCATCAAGGTAAGTAAGCAGGTAGGCCTGTTTATCAACTGCAAGATCAAGCAGCTTATACGCGGCCTGTTGTGCATTAGCCCCTACAGCTATTTTTGAACCCACCCCGTTTACCAAAGCATTATTCCGTGCAATAAAATTTGCCGAACCTTCAGTTACATTAGTTATCAGTTCGTTGCGGTGTATGGCATAGCGTTGTGCTACATACATGTTCATGATAGCAATACCAAAAGCACCACCCACTTGGCGCATCATATTATTAAGTGCAATACCTTGTGGTATGTCCCGCGGTCTTAAGCCCGCCACTGCCTGGTTGGTAAGCGTAACCATGGCCATCGAAATACCCACACTGCGCACCATTAAAGGCACCGCATAATCCAGCAACCCGCTGTTCATATCACTGGCCCGGTAAAGCAACAGGCAATATATCATCAGTATAAAAAAGCCCAGGCCGATAAAAATTTTGGGCGAGGTTCCCCCTTGTAAAAGCCGTCCCACTATGGGCATCACTATCAAAGAGCCCAGGGCTCCCGGCAATAACGACATACCCACCATAGTGGCAGTATAACCCAACACCCGTTGCAATAACAGCGGGTAAATAAATACCGACACGTATAGCGATAGCCCTGCAATAAACGTAAGCATAGTAGTAATGGAAAGATTACTGTCCTTTAACAGGCGCAGGTTTACCACCGGTTCCTCCACGTACAACTCCCATATAACAAAAGCAATAAGCCCTACAGCAGCCAGTACGGCAAATATCCGGATGGCCTCGTTATCAAGCCAATCATTGCTTTGCCCCCTTTCAAGCACATACTGCAATGAACCAATACCCACCATCAACAAAATAATTCCCAGCCAATCAATCTTTGGTTTCTCAACATGATGCACCGAATCTTCAATAAAGAAATAGGTAAGCACAGCAGCCAGTATTCCAAACGGAATATTAATGTTGAAAATAAGCGGCCAGTTGTAAGCATCAATAATTAAACCGCCCACGGTTGGTCCCATGGTTGGACCCACCACTATACCCATACCAAAAATGGCCGAAGCCGTTCCCCGCTTCTCGGGCGGAAACGTATCAAACAAAATCGATTGCGATGTTGAAAGCAAAGCCCCACCACCTATACCCTGCACAAATCTCCAAAACACAAGTTCCCAAAGGCTGGTGCTGTTACCGCACATAAACGAAGCAATGGTAAATATGATGATGGAATAGAGGTAGTAATTTTTACGGCCAAAATATGCAGCCAAAAAGCTGGTCATTGGTATAATGATAACGTTGGCAATTGCGTAAGCCGTAATAACCCAACTGATATCTTCAATGGTAGCACCCAAATTACCAGCCATGTTATTCAGCGCTACGTTTACAATGGAGGTATCTATCAACTCCATTATAGCCGCCGAAATGGTGGTAAAAACAATAATTATTTTCGCAAAATTCTTCACTGATTAGTACTTAGTAGTGAGTATTTAGTATTTAGACAATACAAACTATTACTTCAATTTTATCTCATCGCACTGCGCCCCCTAACAACACACAACAAACAACTGGCAACTATTAATAAGCAACAGACACATCCAAACTCATACCTGCGTGTAACTTGTCTTTATACTGCGCGGCATTTTCAATTTCAATTCTCACCGGTATCCGTTGCGTTACCTTTACAAAGTTACCACTGGCGTTATCCGGCGGCAGTAACGAAAACTTGGCACCGGTTGCATCGCTAAACGCAATTATCTTTCCTTTCAGGGTCAAGTCAGGATAAGCGTCAATTTTAATTTCCACTGCATCGTTCAACTTCATATGGTGTATCTGCGTTTCCTTAAAGTTGGCTACTACCCAATAGTCTTCATCATTTACAATCGTAAACAAGGGCGAACCCGCCTGTACAAATTGTCCCAGGTCAACATTGCGCTTACCAACACGTCCATCGGTAGTAGCATATATTTTGGTGTAGCTTATTTTCAGCTTCTGTTGCTCCATGTTCACCCGCTTCAAATTAATAATGGCATCCGCTTTATTTAACTGCGCATGAATTACCCCCATACGTGTTTGTGAAACATTCACATCATTCTTAGTGGTTTCAAATTGCTTGTTCACCACATCCAGGTTGCTGCGGCTGTCATCCAGTTGTTTTTTGGTAATAGCGCCGTCGTTATATAAATTCTGGTCGCGGTTAAAGTCGGTTAGGGCCTTGTCCTTTTTGGTTTGAGCCACATCCAGGTTCGATTTTGAAGAGTTGAGCGACGCCTCGGCATTTACAATAGAAGCCTTTGCATTTTCAATATCGGTTTGTGCCTGGGCAACATCGGCTTCCATTTCACGCAACTGTAATTGCAGTTCGGTATCATCAATCTCGGCCAGTAAAGAATCTTTCTTTACAATGGCGTAGTCCTCCACATTCAGGGTTTTAATATAACCTGCTACGCGGGGCAGTATTGGCACCAGTTTGGCTTCTATCTGCGCGTTGTCGGTAGTCTCGTGGTGAAGTTCATACATGATCTTCTTAAACCCGAAATACCCGGCCGTTATTAATACGATACCTATTATTACTCTTATAATAATGGTACGGGGAGTTGTTTTTTTTACTTCAGTTGTAGCTTCTTCTGCCATGTTTCTTTGTTTTTGACGACACAAACGTAAACCAAGTTGACTAAATAGTCAAATAAGTTGACGAAAAAAATTTAAAAGGTTATTTTTGTACCACGAAACGACAAAAACAAAATTTAAACCGAAATGTTGGACAAGCGTTCAAAAGCGAAGCTGGAGGCCTTAATGACCACCCGGAAACGGAATTTGGCCAAGCACATATATATTATGTACCGCTATTTTAATGAGTGGGCAAATAAGAAGTGGCTGAAGGACGGCTGGGGAGAAATACGCCCCGATCACTTAAGGCTTATCAGCATTGTAGGTATGGAGGCCGTTAATAATAACGAACTGGCCAAAAGAGCCCGGGTAAGCAAACAGGCCATGAGCAAAATGGTAAACGACCTGGTGGGCAGAGGCTTTATTGAAGTATATCCCGACCCTAATGATTCCCGCGCTAATATCATCTCCGTATCGAAGGACGGCGTTGATTTTTTAGGCTATATGCGCGATTCCTGCAAATCGTTGGAGGAGCATTTTTCAGGCATGATAGGAAGGGAAAAAACGACGGTGCTTATTGATATCCTAAGCGAACTAACCGAAGGTATCCTGGAATGTGAAAAGCAGGAGTTTGAAAACAAAACGCAAAAAAAGGGCAAGGGATAAACCCCGCCCTTACCGATATTAGAGATGCCCGGCACAATACCCGGCACCTGCCGTTATCCTAGTCAATGATTATTTTACGCGTAACACTTTCGTCTTTGCCATTCATTTGCAAAAGATATACCCCCGCGTTAAGGTGCGATGAAGAAATTGTCATTTTTGTTGTAAGCGGTGTTATTTCCTGTTCCATAATATTCTGCCCGGCATAGTTTAGCAGTTTTAATGATTGAAAAGCCCCTTCATTAAAATCAAGATTGAAAGAACCATGCGCCGGGTTTGGATATACATTCAGGCTAAGCGGTTCGGTTGGTTTTATACCGGATATAAGCTGGTAATTTTCGTACCAATAAAAATATTCACTGTATGGAGTAACTGAAATATCATTTTCCATCGAAAACAACCTGTAAGTCATATTTCCGGCGGTATCATACTGAAATTGGTTTTTAAATTGAAGGTGCCAGTTTCCCACGCTATCGGGTATTGAAAATTCATCGGCAGTATCCAAATTCTGACTATTGTATTGATACACTTGTCTTCCGCTATTATCAAAGTTAACGGTTATCGGGTTGTAATTTTGGTTCCACATGGTATCCAGCAATCCACTGCTGTTGTAGTTATATAAACTGTTATAAGCCGGCACCGAGCCCCCACTGCCATCCGAACTAAGCGTTCGCATTTCGCTAAGTTGACCCAGGCCATTATAGTAGTAAACCAGTTCGCTATAAAACATCCAACTGCCATTGGTGTAGGTTTGGCGCGTGTTACTTTGCAACTGGGCACTATCGTAAGTGTATATGTATTGATAATCCGGTACCAGGTGCAGCGTGGTATCTACCGTTTCTCTAAGCAGTTGTGCCAGGTTGCCAAAGGCATCGTAAGTATAAAAAAAGCCGAACGAGGTATCTGTTATCTGCCCCTGCACATCTAAGTCGAATTGAAAATCTGTTGAATGACGGTAAAGATTGTCGTATCCAAAATCCTCTCTTGCTCTTAGTACCCAGTTGGTGCTATCGGGCAGATAAAGTAAATAACGGGTTGTATCGCCATGTGCATCATAAATAAAATCAAACCTGGCCACATCGTTCCAAACGTTGTTGGTATACTGCTCCTGCAACTGTTCTGTCTGGTTACCTGAGGCATCGTAGGTATTGGTAATCCTGTATTGATCAAACCAATTATTAAACGCCCATTGTTTAGTTTGATTAACCACCATCCTGTTATGTGCATCAAATTGTTCAACACTTAGTGTATTAGGACCGCTTAAGTTGAAATCGGTCTTGTTGTCGTAAACCGAATTATCGATGCTAAGGCTGCCTCTCCCGTTAGAATATGTCCATTGCAAAGAATCATAAAGCTCCAGTTCCTGGATGTTTGAATTGTATGTATTGTTGCGCTGCCCGATAATACGTTGGGTGTGTTGCGCAGAAATATTTTGTATCATAACAGCAACCAAAAAAAGCAGCGCTGTTTGTTTCAGATAATAATTTTTCATGGTTTCAGATTTTATACGAGGGGTTATTAAAGTTTACTGGAGGATAATTTTTTTAGAAACACTTCCGTTTTGCCCGTTTAACTGCAACAGGTAAATACCCGGTGCAAAGCCGGTTGACGTTATACTGATTTTTGATGTAGTATCGGCCACCTTTTCATTTAATATTTGCTGTCCGTTTATATCGCTCAATGTAAGTGCATGGTAGTTACCCGCAGTCACTTCAACATCGAAATAGTTATGTGCCGGGTTAGGATAAACACTCAGGCTTTCATCATTCAAAGCCACAACGTTGGAAGTTGTTGCGTAAGGCTGGTACCAGAAAAACTCCTGCCCCGAATTGGTTGCGGTGTCATTATTTACACTCAACGTTATATCGTATTGCAGCAAATGATTGTTATCGTATTGGTAATTGATCTGGCTAATGGTCTGCATTCCGTCTGTGCCATTATCAAACTGGTAAATGAATTGTATTTTATCTCCACCGGCAGTATAATCATACAACTGTTGCTGCTGAACATACCAGGTAGTATCACCTTGCGTGGGATAAAGCAAAGCCATGGTATCTAATAATAATGCCGCATTATAAGTATAGCGCTGCTCATCATAAGGTTGCCATACCCCGTTTACATCGGCAACACCATAAATCTGCGAGTAAATAAGGTTGTTACCGTAATAACTATACTCGTAACCGTCATACAAAGCCAGACCCAGCCCGGTGCCGGTAGCCCTACGGTTTGATTTAGGCAGGTGATTGCTGTAATAAGTATAGTCAGTGCGGCTGCTGGAATCAAGCGTAGGTCCGCCGTAGGGTTGCAGTACGGTATAAGTTACTATGTTATTGAAATTGTCATAAGCAAAATAGCTGTCTCTTACAGTATCAAACAGGTTGTGCGTGGCACCTACCTCTTCCTCTACATTGCGCGTAATAAGATGTTGAGCGTTGCGCTCAAAAGTCATCCGGTAATCAACAAACCATTGTCCGCTGTCAGTAATAGATTCAATATATGCCATGGAGTCGTTGCCGCTAAAGGTGTATTCCTGTTTGCGGTTGTTGTGCCAGCTATTGTTACTCCATATCTGCGTAATAATGGCCGTTGTTTTTCCGGCTGGGTTGTAGGTGTACGTTATGTGCGAATTGTTTACCCAGTTGATACTATCCCAGCCTTGATTGACCACATCAACTACCCGGTTGTTATTGTCAAATTGCTGGATAACCCGGCTGCTGTTACCACCCGAACCACTATAAACGGCGCTGTCGTAAGCACGGTTGTTAATGTCGAGACCACTCCGTATCCCGGAGTACCCAAAAACAATGGAGTCGATTAAATGCCAAGCCTGGGCAGAGGTGTTGTAGTTGTCTTTTCGGTAGCCTACCAGCCTGTAATTGGTTTGCGCTTTAAGGCCCGGCAACAGCACAAAAAGCAGGTAGTAAAAAAATAATTTTTTCATGGTTTCAGATTTTTGTTAAACATTGATTTCATCCTGGTTTCAGTCCCCTCCCTGCCCATCCTCCGCGGCGGACAAGAGAGGGTTTTCTGAAACCAAAAAGTTTGGTGATGCAAATGTGGCTAGCCGCACAGCTTCAATCAAGGCCTAAAAAAATCATAACTTAGGAAAGTGAAACGGGCTTTGAATGTCCCATAGTCAGTAGGAGGGTAGGGGGACCAATATGGTTACAATCGGGAATGACCATTATGTCATCGCCGGAATGTACTGATATGGGGCACAAAAGAAGTCAGGGAATCCAGTTTATGAAATAGATTCATTCGTTAACTTAAAAAGGGATTACGTGTTTTTAGAGGCTGGGTAATACTGGAGATCAGGTTTGTTTTATTACATCTGGCCGTGTTTGCATCATGCCCATCATTTGTTTCATGGTGTGTTGCATTCCATCGGGGGAACCATCTAAGAAGATAACATTGCCTTTAGAGGTTTCGCCAAACTGCTTGATGGATTCTGTCCACATACTAAACATGATCATGGTAGTATCAAGGTTAGCCTGTTCCATTTCTTTAGCGGCAGCAGACATAAACTTAGCCACTTACTCGCGGAAAAGCGCCACGCCTTGTCCACGCAACTGAG
>JAQBNQ010000089.1 GCA_028288545.1 Bacteroidota bacterium | reverse complement strand
GGGAAGCAGGTGCAGCCATTATACTGGCTGCCAACAAATAAGCCGCGGGCACTCCCAACCCGATATAAAATGCCATTACGCCACCAGCAATACAGGCCATGCTTCCACTCATTGAGGCCAGCAATTCGCTCATGGTCATGGTGCTGATGTATGGCTTGATCATTATCTGCGCTTCAACCTGCCCTACAAAAGTAGAGGCCACGTTGGACAAGGCTTCACTGCCTGAAACTCTCATCAGAAAATGCATGATCCTGGCAAAGAACGAAACAATAATCTGCATCAATCCAATATGATAGGCAACACTTACCAATACTGCCACAAAAATGATGGTTGGCATTATCTGGAACATAAAAATGAAACTTAATCCATCACCGAATATGGGATTAAGCAGTTCTTTGTGGATCAGACCTCCAAATACAAACTCCCCTCCTTGTTTAGCCATATCCAGCAATCGCTCAATTTTCTGGCCGGTCCATCCAAAAACATTCTGTCCTATTTGCGTTTTTAATACAAACACCGCCAAACCCAATTGCAGCGCTAAGCCGCTTATTACCAATCTTAAATTAATTGCCTTCCTGTTATTTGACATCAGCAATGCTATGCCCAATATCAAAACCACCCCTATCAGCCCCGTATAGCGTTCCATATCACAAATAATTTAATAACTACGAACATAATGTTTTGCAGGGGGAATATATAAGTATAATTTAAAAGCAAACCGGCCCATAACTAGGGGCCGGTTGCAATATTATTTCTGATCAACAAAATCCTAATGACACCTTGGGCCTGTCATGTTCACATCGGTAACGTCGCGGATCTGAATTTGTGGAGTGCCGTTGTAAGTACTGTAAATACAAACCAACTTGCCGTTTCCGGTAGGGGTTAAACTATTGGCAAAATCTGCATAACCACTGTTATATGAAACTATGTTACTGCCAAAGCAATCTTCAATGGTGGTAGATTTAGATATTTTATTAAACCCATCGGCATATGATTGTCCCTGGAATCCGGAAGCAAACTCGACATCATCAATCTCAACCAACTCATCAATCTGTTTATTGTTCAACTGGTAAATGTGCAACATCTTAGGCGCAACCGGGTGAGGAAATGAGCCTTTCACAATAAACTGATCAAACAATGCCGGCGGCAATCCTGCAAATGTTCCATCCGGGTTTACTCCAGCCGCCAATTGTGGCGTTCCTTTATAGGACACAATAAATAAGCCTTGCAGGTTAATGAACAGGCGCCTGCCTACCGGGTAAGCAGTATAAAGATTGGAGGCATCCATAAGTAAGGTAATGCCTGCAGTGGAATCCTGCACCACTAATTGTTTAAAAAAGCTTCCTGATTTATCATCTGCTATTACTATGGCCTGCACGATCAGTTTGTCGGTAATTAAATATGGCTGGCCGGTATAACGTTTCTGTAATGAGTCGATGCTGAAATTTACAACTACGTTTGGATCTTGGCCACCAACCGGAGGTGCATCAAACTTTTGCTTAATGCATGAAGATACACCTGCAAGCAAAAAGAACGCAACCAGGCTTAAGATAAGTTTATTCATAATTCAAAATTTATTTAAAGAGATATAGTACAATTAAAGATTTCAGTTATCAATTCATTCTAAAAGCAACATTTAAAAAGTAAGTAGCCCCATAACCATAAGTTATCTTTGGAGGATAAGTGTTTGGGTTCTTATTGGTAAAGTCAAAGCGGGTTTGCTCGTATCCACCAATTACAAAATTCTTATTGTTGGTTACGTTGGTTATACCCAGGTTAAATACCATGGCGTATTTTTTCTTCATGCCCGGAAACTGGTTATTCATTTGCCAGGTATAACCAGCGTGAACATCCATGGTAAATTGCCCTTTTAACTTTACCTCATCAGTAATATCCTTGTATGCCTGGCTGTTTTGATCCACAAGGTCTACTCCGGCAATTGTTCTTCTTACGGGATTAAATTCAAGCGACATCCAATCGTAATAATTAAAGTTAACGCTTACAAACCAATTTTGTGGCGAATGATAATTTAAACCAAAAGTAGTGGCAAGTTGAGGAGTACCGGCAACATCAAAGTTTTTAATGTAAACAGTTTGATTAGCGCCCAGGGATGCGTTGTTATTATCCTGGCTGACTATAGCATTCGGTCTGTCGGTATATATGTATTTACCTATTGAAGTTACTGTGGTAGCGCCAAAACCTTTATAGATGCTCCAATCCACACCAAGTTCTGCGCCCATGTTGCGGGTATTGATGCCCGTTAGCGTATAGTTTACAAAAGTCCTTAAATCGTCATCATAAAACGAGGTAGTACGGGTTGAGTTCATAAACTGGGCAAAAAACAGGTCGGCCTTAATCCTCAAATTAGGCAATCTTAAGCGGTATCCGATTTCGGCAGAACCTACGGTTTCGCTTTTTAAGTTTGGTGCAAGATCATTACGGGTACGGGCTGATATAAAGGAATTGCCAAATAAAGGTGCCCGTGTTTCGTACAGCCCATTGGCATATAAATAGTTTCTTCCATTCAGTTTATAGGTAACACCGCCCTTAAATGCATAATTAATAAAAGTGTTCACCTGCGACTTTCCATAACTGTCATCCTGGAAAAGTCCGTTCTTATATTTTCCATTGCGCCAAAAAGCTGTACCCGAAAGCTCGGCTGCTGCAAAAAAATCGATCTTCTTATATCTGAAAACACTTTGCAACCATCCGGCTCCGTGATGAACTATCTCCAGGTAATCGTATCCGTACTTATCTCCCACGTGCAATATCCTGTTTGGATCGAGCGTATTATTTTGGGCCGCCAGGAAACTTCCCGGAAAGTCTCTTTCAGCAAATTGGTTCACATCCACATAAAATTGTCCGCCTAATAAATCCACCACCTTTTGATAATTTTCAGTGCTCGCAAATTGATAAGTCAATCCCGCCGTAATGGATATATGTTCAGTAATTGAATTGTTATAAACGGTATTGAAATCAAATTTTTTATCGGCCTGCACCGCATCATCCACAATATAGTGCGACCTTCTGCCGGTAACGGATTTCCCGGCTACTCCATCAACGCTGTCAATAGTTTCATTATTGGCTACCCGGTTGGCGTCGTATAAGCCTGCCCAGTTTATTTGTCTAAGATTTTCGTTATTTCTGAATTCCGTTTGAGCAACGGCCTTGATAGTTGAGTCCTTTATATAGCTTGGTAAATATGCGTAGTAATCTGGTTTCGGGTTAGAGGCATTATTCCAGTCAATTCCAGACCTTGATTTTTGGCTGAAAGAAAATCCCGCAGCGGTAACTAAAGAAGACTTATTGTTTATCTTCCAATCGTGTGTAAGTATAAAAAGCGGCTCGTGGGCTTTACTTACTACCGAATTTCTCTTTTGCCCGTTTTGCCATCCCCAATCAGGATTGTAATAGTTGCTACCCGCAAGGTTATACATTTCCTGCGTTGAAGCTGAGGAACCGCCTGAAGTTGTAGGTGCACCGGCTACCGACAGATTTATGGATTGGTTTTCGTTGAAATATTTCTGTATTGCGAAAAAATAGGAATACCCATCATAAAATGTACCCGGCACATAACCTTCTTTTGCCCATCTTTTAGATGCCGCCACCGAAACGGCCCAACCGTGTTTCATCACCCCGGTAGAATATGTTGCAGTTAAACGATGCGTAAAATTTCTATCTGTATTGGCGTAAGATATTTCCAACTGTTTTCTTTGCAAACCGGCTCTCGAATCAAAAGAGTTTTCGCCACCAACACCGCCAAAACTAAAATCGGTTGCCTGTAGGCCTACTCTTGATTCGTGGTTATAAAGTACCGTATTTAAGCCTCCCCATGCACCCCAATTAGTACGACCGGTTTCAAGATCGTTTACCGGAAGACCATTCATATAAGTATAAAAGTTAACCGCATTATATCCCCTGATCCTAAAGCGGGCCTCGCTCCATGTGTAAGATGCAGTGGAAATAAATATATCACGCGAACTGCCAAGGGCGCTTGATACACTCTCTTCGCTGGCATCACTTATTTCCGTTTCGGAGAGACTAACAGTTGGTAGGGATTCAACCGCAGTTTTTTCTTCGGTTTCCAACTTTATTGTTTCAAGTTGTCCTTCCGGCATTCCAATTGCACCGATGATAGTTTCAGGCAAACTAATGTCTACCGGCTGTGAATAAGTTACGTGACCATCAGCTACCACTTCAAAAGTATATCTTCCATAAGGCACGTTTGTGATGGCAAATAAACCATCGGCGGCGGTGGTATAAGTAAAGGTGGTTCCGGTTAAACGTACGACAGCCTTATCAAGTGTTTTTTGGGTGATTTCATCTTTTACCAACCCTTTAACCGTAGAGGTTTGAGCGAATGAAACGACAAAAATACAGCCCAGGAACAGGGTAAAAAATATCTTCATGTAATGCGTTTAGCGTGTGTTTGGGAAACCCAAGGGGACGGCAAAAGTATGATTTTAAGAATACCGGCAAATTTTAGCTGTGGAAAACTCCGTTAAGTAAAGGTTAAGTTTCCGTTACTCCCTGTTCCGGCGATTTGAAATATTACATTTGCAGCCAAATTTTTTAAATGCGGAATGCAAGATTGTTTCTTATCGCCTGTATTTGTTTGCCTGGCTTGGTAACGTCTGCCCAGAAAAAAAACTACAAGGTTATGTGTGTTGGTTTCTATAACCTCGAAAATTTTTACGACACTATTGACGATCCGAAAAAAAGTGATGAAGATTTTCTGCCAAACGGTGCATATCATTACACCTCAGCAGTTTATAAAGAAAAGGTTAGCCACTTAAGCGATGTAATTTCTCAATTGGGTAAAGATGCTTCGCCTGATGGTGTTGCACTTATGGGTGTTGCAGAAATTGAAAATGAAACTGTACTGAATGACCTGGTGGCCCAACCCAGTCTTCAAAGTGCTCATCTAAAAATCGTACATTACGATTCTCCGGATGAAAGAGGTGTAGATGTAGCAATGCTTTACAACCCTAAGTATTTTAAAGTGCTGCGCAGCGAGCCCTTGTTTGTAGCAGTGTTGAAAAATGAAAATGGCAGCATACATTATACCCGGGATATTTTATGGGTATATGGCGAACTGGATGGCGAGCCCGTACATGTTTTTGTAAACCACTGGCCCTCAAGACGTGGCAGTGGCGATGCCAGCGCACCCGGAAGAGTTATGGTAGCCGCGATTTGCAAACATGTAGTTGATTCGCTGATGAAGGTTAACATAAATACCAAGGTAATTGTAATGGGGGATTTAAATGATGATCCTACCAGCCCAAGTGTGGCCAAAGCACTGGGTGCCGAAGGAAATATAGCCAGCGTAAAAAGCGGGGGACTTTACAATCCCTGGGTAGATTTTTATAAAAAGGGAACTGGCACACTCGCCTACAACGACTCGTGGAACTTGTTCGACCAGGTCATGTTTTCATCGGCGTTTTTGAAAAAGGAGCAGCCTGGAGCCTTTTTTTACCAGGCGCATATTTTCAATAAAGACTTTTTGATCACCAAAACGGGCAAATTCAAAGGCTATCCATTACGTACATATAGCGGAACCACCTATAATGGCGGATACAGCGATCACTTTCCTGTCTACACGGTATTGCTTAAGGAAACAAAATAATTTGGCATTAAAACCAACATCATGTTTAATTAACAAATTGTTGACATTACTTTAAGGTTTCATAACTCACGCCTTTTACTTTCGCCCAAAATTAGCACCATGAAAAAAATCTACTCAGTATTTCTTCTTTTAGCTGTTGCGTTTTCGGCATCAGCACAAATTTCAGTTATCAGTATCGACTCTGCAAGAACTAATGACGCTAATGGCGTTCCGGTTGACAGCGGTTTAAGAATACAGGTTTCCGGTATTGTTTACGGACCTAACTCCTATCCTACCCCCAACGGCGATGTGTTTATATTATATAATCATATAGCTGGCGTAAAAGTATATTCAAAACATACTTTTAATTATACCGTTACTGATGGAGACTCTGTTGTGGTTGTAGGAACATTATCACAATATGGTGGCGAAGTAGAATTAACTCCGGATAAAACTGTTGCCGCTGATACTATCTACAAAGTTGGCGTTGGAACGATTGACCCTCCAAAAATTGTAACGGTTCTTACTGAAAGCTGCGAATCAGAACTTGTAGAAATTCAGAACATAGATATGTCAACACAATCTGGTTGGGCTATTGTTGCCGGCAAACATTATTTTGATGTTCATATCGGTAGCTACTCACTTGAAATAGATTCTTTTGTAAATCCTGCATTGTTCAATATGGCAGCACCAACCGGCATATTTAATATAGTGGGTATTGGTACACAGTATAAATATGCTGCGCCTTATAATTCTGGGTATCAATTATCGCCAAGAAGCTTTGCCGATTTCCATGCAGTGACAGGTATTAACAGCATCAGCAATAACGAAGCATCTGCTGTTGTGTATCCAAACCCAAGCAACGGAAGTTTTATCGTTCAGTTTGGAGATAAGAACATGACTAACGCTGACGTAAACATTTACGATATTACCGGTAAAATAGTTTACACTGCAAAACAGGAAGTAAATAATGGCCAGGTAACAATGAATGCGCAAAACCTGAACACCGGTATCTACATTATTGAAATGAGAAATGGCGACCAAATGTTCCGCAATAAAATAACCATTCAGAAATAAGAAACATCTTTAAACAAAAGAAGCCCTTTAGTGGGCTTTTTTTATTATGGGCTAACCCGATTGTGATGAGAAAAAAGTTAAAAGCACATTTACTGATATCTTCTTTTGTTGTGGTGATAGTTGTTCTACTCTGTTCCTGGGGAGTTTGGGGGCATGAGCATATCAACCGTGCGGCAATATTTGCTTTACCGGAAGAAATGGGGCTCTTCTATTACAATCACATGGATTACATTACCGAAGAAGCTGTAGGACCCGATCAGCGGAAATACACATTAAATTTTAAGTCTGAAGGGCCAAGGCACTTTATAGATATTGAAGCTTTTGATAAGCCAATAGATAGTTTACCGAAGTACCCGAAGGAAGCTTCAGCAATGTATGAAGAAAGTGTTTTGACAAAAAACGGATCTCTGCCCTGGTATATACAGGAAGTAATGGCCAAATTGACGAAAGCCTTTTCTGAAAAAAGAAAATCCGAAATCCTTTTACTATCCGCCGACCTGGGTCACTATTTGGGCGATGCGCATATGCCTTTACATACAGCTTTAAATCACGATGGACAATTAACTAACCAGGTTGGTATTCATTCATTTTGGGAATCGCAACTGCCGGAACTTTTTGGCGATACATACAATCTTAATACCGGTAAAGCAAAATACATTGAAGATGTGAGCAAGGAAACCTGGAGGATCATTTCATCTTCTCATCAATTAGAAGATACGCTATTGGCCATTGATAGAAACCTTACTGCCGGTTTTGCGGAGGATAAAAAATATAAGAAAGACGATAAAGGAAAGTTGTTAAAGAATAAATTCAATCAAACCATTCATACCGAAGAATATGCCCGGCAATACCACGCCGCCTCAAATGGCATGGTTGAAAAGCAATTGCGTGGTGCTATTACAGCAACTGCCGATTTTTGGTACACAGCCTGGGTTAACGGAGGTAAACCAGACTTAACTAAACTGGATGACGAAGAGCTAACGAAACAAAATCATAAGTTTTTCCAGGAAGATAGGAAGGCCTGGGAAAAGGGAAAAGTAACCAAACTGAAGATTGATTATGAGTTCTAATGCCCTTTTGCAAGTCCCTTAAAAATCATAGCTTCACTGCATGAACTCTGCACGGACAACTTACCTCGATACGGGCAAACCGAAAATAAGCCTCCGGTTTGTGTTACTAAGTTTTGTTATAGGCATGGCAGTAGGTACTACAGGCGATTTTGTTCATGTATTGACCAAAACCACCGGCTACCCGGCAGATGGCCCGTTTCCCTTTCTTCCATTTTTGCCAGTCAACTTACCCATATGGGTTCCAATTGAATTTGGACTTGCCGTAGTTTTGATGGCCGTAAATCATAAACTCCTTAGCCACGTGTATAGTCCGAGATTGGCTGGTAATCGTCAGTTGGCTACTGCGGCCCCTGTTTTGTTTTTACTGATATATGCACTTACCGGATTTATTAAAGCGGGTACCGGTGGCTGGCAGGACGTTTGGATAGCCTCTGTAACAATTTTATTATGGTGGATAGCTGACCGCACTGCGCTGGGTGCATTATTCGCAATTATAATAGGAATATGTGG
>JAQBNQ010000047.1 GCA_028288545.1 Bacteroidota bacterium | reverse complement strand
TGCCCCAGCCGCCGCTTATTTCGGGTTGAAATGAGAACAGCTTATCGCTGCAAACAATGTAACTGAAACCCAGCCCCGCGCTTTGGTGCCTGATAAAAACGTGTGCCTGGGGCTGATCGTGTATTACTATGGGCTCAATATTCAAATTGCTTGAAAGGGCGTAGTATTTAGCGCTTACCACATATTTATGGTTTATTACCCAGTTAAGGCTAATGCCGGTATTCATACCAACGCTGGTTTTAAGCATTTGGGTGGCGGAAGCCTCTAAACCGACAAAGCACTTGCTATTAAACTTTTTGGCTTTAAAAAAAGGCTGGTTGGTGGTAGTATCCTCTTCTATTACCTGCGCCGAAAGCCCAATGCCTGTTACCAGCATTAAAACCAATAAAAAAGACTTAGCAAGGGGTTTCATTTATTTTCAACAGTTTAATATGCGTTTTTCGCCTCTTGTTTTAAAGCCCATATTGATAAAAGCGGCACTTTAAAGGCTACAGATTTTACTTATACACCACGATTATAAAAAATGTTTTCCGCAAATAACTATTTTCACCCTCTATGTATGCGGTCATAGATGTGGAAACAACCGGCGGAAGCCCCTCCTCTGATAGGGTGATCGAAATTGCCATTTTTGTGTTTGATGGCGAAAAAATAACCGATTCTTTTTCTACGCTGCTTAATCCCAAGCGCCCCATTGACCCTTATGTTACCCGCCTTACCGGAATTACCCCCGAAATGGTAAGTGAAGCCCCGCTTTTTGAAGATGTACATGAAAAGCTGCTGGAAATGACCCACGAAAATATTTTTGTGGCCCATAACGTGAAATTTGATTTTGGCATGTTGCGCCAGGAATTCAGGCGTTTAGGGATAGATTTTAACCGCAAACAGCTTGATACTGTAACACTTGCGCAAAAGGTGCTGCCGGGCTTTAGTTCCTATAGCCTTGGCAATATATGTGATAGCCTTGGAATCGAGATTTTGGACCGGCACAGGGCTTATGGCGATGCGGAGGCTACGGTTAAGCTGCTGGCCATGATATTAAGTAAGCCTACATCTTCCAAATACATAGAAATTGAGCTGAACCATGGCATTGACATTGACCTGTTGCCACCTTATCTATCGAGGGCAGAAATAGAAAAGCTGCCTGAAGACGCAGGTGTGTTTTATTATAAAGACGAGGTAGGAAAGATACTTTACCTGGATGGGTCCAAGAACATCCGCCGGAAAGTGATCAATGATTTCTCTAACCCGGCTGATGGTGCTGATAGAAAGCGAATGTTTGAGTTGATGCGCAATATTGATTACGAGCTTTCGGGTAACGAACTGGTGGCAAAACTTTTGGCTTACCGCGAATTAAAAAGACACATTCCTGAATTCAACAAAACACCCAAAGTGCAGGTTTTTACCCACGGTATTTTTTTGGATAAAGACGAAAGCGGCTTTGTTCAATTAAAGATCCATCCGCTTGAATGGCCTAACGGTGAGCTGATACTAAAATTTGCCTCCAAGGCGGTAGCCAATAAAATACTTGGCAAGATCATTAAGGAAAATAACCTGCATGGCTGGTTTGCGATACGCTCTAAAATGAAGGAGAAAGGTATTGATGCCAAAGGGCAGCACAACTATAATGTAAACCTGGAAAAAGCTGCACGTAAATACCTGTACAAGCAGGGCAGTTTTTTTATCATAGGCACAGGCATCCATCCTGATGAACATGCAGTGGTGTGGGTTGAAAATAATGTTTATAAAGGCTTCGGGTTTTTTAATCCCGAATTAACCGAATCAATTCCCGAAAACTTAAAGGAAGTAGTAAAGCCCGATGAGGATGATCTTGAAACCCAAAAGATCATCCGCGCACAAATGCGCAAACTCAAAAACTATAAGGTAATCAGTTATTGACGGTTTACGGTTTGGAGTTTTCGGTCAACAGTTTAAATAGCAAGCTCCCTATGCTTTATCTGTACCGACATGATAAATCATGGTTGTCAACTGCAAACCGAAGACCGTAAATCGTAAACTGTTATCAATGATGGCTATGGTCGCCGTGCTCGTGTACGTGGCCGTGGTCGAGTTCTGTTTGATTTGCTTCGCGCACTTCAACAACTGAGCCGCTGAAATAAAGCGTTTTGCCAGCAAAAGGATGATTCAAATCAACAGTTACTTTGTCGTTGGTAACGTTTACAATTCTACCCTGGAAAGGATTTCCGTTCTGATCCTGTAATGGCACAACATTACCCACTGTAATCATATCTTCCTGTACTACACCATCCACTGAAAAAATATTTTTATCTAATTGGACTACAGCTTGCTCATCATATTCGCCGTAACCATCTTCCGGTGATAAGGTAAAACTGAATTGATTGCCTGCTACCAGGCCATCAAGATTTTTTTCAAAATGGTCCAGCACATTGCCATGGCCGAATAAAAAAGCAAATGGATTTTGCACATCAGCGGCATCTCTCACTTCTCCATTAGGTTCTGTACGCAATTCGTACGTTATTTTAACTACTGTATCATTCGCAGCTTTCATCAGTTCTGTTTTTTGATTTAGAAAATATATTGTAGAAGGAGAGAAGATTTCCGGAACAAAAAAATTCCTTGCTTTTACAGGCCCAAAAATAAAATTAATCCCGAAAAAAATAATCTAAAAAATTTCGTTTTGGAGGTGCCAATAGGGCGACATATTTATAAAATATATTATTTATAAGTAGAAACTCTTAATAATTTCCTATTTCCTCATAACCGATTGATTTTTAATGCCCAATGAGGTTTTTCTGAAAAATAAGGGCTGAAAAAAGTGCCTACTTTAGAAACTCATTTTTTTGATTTTAGACGTTTTGGTTTGTAGGAATATATAGCTAAGCCCTAATTGACTATATGCTTTTCGGTAAAGTCCCACAACTGCTTTTGGAGGTTTTTATCGTTGGCTAAAGGGACAGGTTCTTTGATAGCGCATTTGTCAAAATATTTTCCCCTCACCCCTTTTACTTTATCGGAACTGGCCAGGTATATTGATGTTTTTGCGCCATCCTTAACACTAATGCCGGCAATCTGTGAGATAAGGGTCCAGAAAAGCTTAGAATACCACTGGGTATCTTTAATACCTATATCTGTTTTTACCATGCCGGGATGAAGACAATTAACGGTTACATTAGTTCCCTTCAGGCGCTCAGCCAGTTCAAAAGTAAATAACACGTTAGCCAGCTTACTCTGCTCGTAGGCGGTTAATATAAAATGCCCTTTATCGCGGGTAAATGATTCGAAGTCGATTTTGCCCCTGTAGTGCGAACCCGAAGCCACGTTGATGATGCGGGCATAATCCGATTTTTTAATGAGGTCCAGCAAAAGATTGGTAAGCAGAAAATAAGCAAAGTGGTTGGTGGCAATGCACATTTCAAGCCCATCTTCGCTTAGTTGAAATTTAGGGAACACACCACCAGCATTATTTATCAGCACATCCACTTTTGGCAATTCCTTTTTTATCTGTTCAGCAAGTTGCCGAATTGATTTTTGGGAAGACATGTTTGCGATAAAGTATTTCACGCTTTTATTACCGGTTTCTGAAATTATTTGTTGAACCGCACTTTCAACTTTAGTTTTATCTCTGCCCACTATATATACGTTGGCGCCCATGCGGGCCAGTTCCTTGGCTGTTTCAAAACCAATACCGGCGTTGCCACCGGTGATGACTATATTTTTATCTTTCATTGAAGGTAAATTGAGTGTGATTTTCTTTCGGTAAAATAACCGATTGTTTCTAACATAAAACCATTTTCCTTTGCCAATTGCCGGAAGTCCCCTTCGCCTCTTTTACTAACGGCTATCAGAAGCCCCCCACTGGTTTGCGGGTCACATAAAGTAAGCAGCGATTCTCCATTTATACCTTGCACCTTGCCTTCGTAGCTTTTCCAGTTACGCATGGTGTTGTCGGCGTAAATAAATTTTGCTGCCAGTTCTTTTACACCTTTCATTAAAGGAACTGCGCTATAGTTTATCTCAGCAGAAATATTTGCCCCATCGCACATTTCAATTAAATGGCCAATTAAACCAAAGCCGGTAACATCAGTTAATGCGTGTACAAAATCGCATTCCCCCAATATTGAACCAAAAGTATTGAGCGTTGCCATTTGTTCAACGGCTTCTTCTATTTCGTCTCCGCTAATCAATTCTCTTTTTAAAGCAGTGGTTAAAATGCCGGTACCCAATGGCTTGGTAAGAAATAAAACATCTCCTTCCTGGGCAGTAGAATTCTTTTTTAAGTTATTAATGGCAACTATTCCATTTACCGACAGCCCGAAAAAAGGTTCGGGCGAATCAATGGTATGTCCACCTGCGATTGTCACTCCAGCTTTTGCACAAACTTCCTTGCCACCCGCAATTATTTGTTGTGCTATCTCTGCAGGAATTTTTTCTACCGGGAAGCCCAAAATCGCAATTGCCAAAAACGGTTTACCACCCATGGCATAAACATCGCTTAGCGCGTTGGCGGCAGCAATTCTTCCGTAATTAAACGGGTCGTTCACAATGGGCGTAAAAAAATCAACGGTGCTGATAAGGGCCGTGCCATTGCCCATGTCGTACACAGCGGCATCATCTTTGGTTTCATTACCAACCAGTAGGTTAGCAGAGGCTAAATGTTCGCCTGTGTTTTTAAGTATCTCCTCCAGTACTGATGGAGCTACTTTGCAGCCACATCCGGCACCGTGAGAGAATTGCGTTAGCTTGATCTGTTCCATTAATTACATTTAGTTTTTCGCACGGAGAAGAAATGCGGAGAATACAAAATTTGAAGGGCCGCTTTCGTTTTTCATTTACTTATTCTCTTTGCCTGTTCAATTAAAACTTTCGCTATTTGCTCAATATTGTCTTCATCAAAAGACAGGCGGATAATTTGTCTACCCTCTTTTATTGCTATGCTTTTATCGTAGGCCTTGTCGTAATATTGCAACGTTATCTGCGCAGCGCCTGCAAAGTCTTTAGCACGGAGGGCATCAATGGCCAATTTCATTTGTTGGTTACCCAGGCGTTTTTGAATGTTGGTGATAGATTGCTCCAATCCTTCCATATGGTTTTCGCCGTAATCGTTAACCAGCCTTTTTAGCCGGATATCAAGAGGCAGGTCAACTACAAAAAGAGGTGCTTGTAGCATATGTGTCCATAAATGAAGATCTAAAAAAACCCTGCCTATGGTTTTGCTTTCGTCCTCCAGCCACACCCGTTTTTTTAAATCAAATTTTTTCAATTCCCCAGCCATCATGTTTTCAAAGTGTTCGGTACTCGGTTGCGCCGGTTGCCCCAAAGCACCAAATGCCGAACCTTTGTGATTAGCCAGTCCTTCAAGATCAATGACCTGTTCGCTTAGTTCTCTTAGCTTTAGCAGCACTTCCGTTTTACCGGAGCCTGTTCTTCCCCCTACGACTATAAATTTGTAGTCCTTACCAACCCAATCTAAAACATTATGCCGATACGATTTATATCCTCCTTTTAACACCCCTACCTCGTAACCAAAATTATTGAACAGCCATGCCATGCTTCCACTACGCATTCCACCACGCCAGCAATGCACAAAAACTTTATTGTCTTTTATTTTTGGTTGAACGAAACGAACAAAGTCCGCCATCTTTTTTCCAACTATATCCAGGCCCTCAAGTATGGCCTCGTTCTGTCCTTTCTGCTTATAAATCGTACCAACGATTTTCCGCTCTTCATTATTGAATAGTGGGAGGTTAGTTGCATGGGGAATATGACCGTAAGCAAATTCACCTTCGGAGCGAACATCAATGGTTAAGTGGTCGTTGGATTGTTTTAGAAACTCTTCAATTTCGAGTTGGTTAATCATGGCTGTTCTGACTATTGTCCGCCCGATTTTACGAACTGGTACAAATTAAAATCCGCATCATTCATTCTGTCGCCGAGTTCTTTTTTCAATTTCTCCCTGTCAAAATCCTTCATCCTGTTTTTGGAGATGATGCGCAGCGCTTTTTCAGTAAGCAAAACCAATTTTCTCTCTTTATTCTTTTCCGGATTTTTAAGATGTTCAATCTCAAACATCAATTCTTTAATCCCGATACTTTCAACTGCCACGGTTTTAACTATTGGCAGATCTTCTCTACCATTCAACTGCAATTGCAGGGAGATAGAATTTACCAGGCCGTCAGCATCTGCGCGGTCTGCTTTATTCACTACAAAGATGTCCGCTATCTCCATCAGGCCGGCCTTCATGGCCTGTACTCCATCGCCCGATTCAGGAACAAGTACAACTACGGTGGTATCAGCTAAGCCTGCAATTTCCACTTCACTTTGTCCTACTCCAACGGTTTCAATAAAAATATAATCAAAAGCATAGGCCTTCATCACTTCCACCACCTCAATGATCTTATCACTTAATCCCCCCAATGAGCCCCTGGTAGCAACTGAGCGGATAAAAATATTCTGATTGGTAAAGTAGTTGCTCATACGTAGACGATCGCCTAGTAAGGCCCCTAAATTGAAAGGGGATGAAGGATCTACCAGCACTAATCCTATCTTCTTATTTTCATCCAATAAAAGACCGATGAGGGCGTTTAGCAGGGTACTTTTGCCGGCGCCCGGTGGGCCCGTAAAACCAATAACCGGTATATCGTGCGGTTTTAGTTGCTGCAGAATATCTTCAAAGCCTTTAGCCTCGTTTTCAACAACAGAAATACTGCGGGCGAGGGTTTTGAAATCGGTAATGGACGAATTGTGTGACAAGTCTTTTATGTTTGTGCACTAAAATAAAATTAGTTATTGGAATGCTCACCGTGTTCCGGAAATACTGTGGAGAAAAAACTTAGTGGTTCGACAATTCTTAGCGAAGAACAGTTTCAGTGGGCAATAGTGCTGTTCTGCCAGTGCGTATTTGTGGGGCTGGTATGTTCAAGGGTTTTGGCCAGTATTGGCATGTTTGGGATAGTAGGTCTTTCCCTTCTATATAATGGTGCCGACACGTTTAATGCCTATTTCCGTTCAAAAGAACTGCTTATTCTTTCACTCTTTTTTTGGATAGTACTTTTTTCAGGCCTTATATCTGCCGATAAGCACGATTGGCTTAATTGGGTACGCATTAAACTACCGTACCTGGTGTTGCCGTTGGCTTTTGCCCCAATAAAAAAACTGGATGACAAAAAGTTTATAGTGTTGTTATATGGATTTATGCTCACTTTTTTGGTAAGTTCAAGCATTATCCTTTACAGGTATTATGCCAATTACGAGGCCGTTACAGATTCGTTTTTTAAGGGCAGTGCGATACAAATCAAGTATAGCCACATCCGCTATACCTTAATGCTGGCTTTTTCATTTTTCTGTGCTGTTTATTTGCTGGACAAAAAGCTCATGCTATTTACAAAGGCGGAGAAGATATTGCAGGCGCTGTACGCTTTGTTTGCTTGTGCGGCGTTGCACATATTAACCGTGCGCAGCGGGTTGCTGGCTTTATACCTTGGGCTGGTTATTCTGGCTATACGCTGGATAATTATTGAAAGGAGATTTTTAGTTGGCCTTACTATACTTGTGCTTGTGGCCAGTCTGCCTTTTGCGGCTTATAAATATGTACCTAGTTTTCATAACAAGATAAGTTACATGAGGTACGACCTTGGCGAATATGAGAAAGGGGCTATCAACGAAAACTCCGATGCCATGAGGATAGTTTCGATGAAGATAGGTTTTGACCTTTGGAAGGCCCACCCCTGGTTTGGAGTAGGGGCCGGCGACCTTGAAACGGAAACCGATAAAATTTACTTAAAGGATTACCCGGACATTACAAAAAACAATTGGCGTGTTCCGCACAACCAGTTTATCTGGGTACTTGCCTCTACGGGAATGATAGGTTTTATATTCTTTCTTGCAGCCTTCTTTGTGCCTTTATTTTCGAAGGGGTACTATAAATACTGGCCTATACTGGTGTTATACGTTTTGCTCTTTGCCTCATTTTTTGCTGAGGACACCTTTGAAGAACAGATAGGCACTGGTTTTTACCTTATCTTTCTTTTGATTTTGATGAATTACTTTAAACACGAATGAGCAGACTTTCGGTAGTTATCATCACTTTTAATGAGGAGGAGAATGTCGGGCTTTGTATTGATTCGGTAAAAGATATAGCCGATGAAATAGTGGTGGTGGATTCATTTTCTACGGATAGAACAAAAGAAGTGGCCGAAGCAAAAGGCGCCCGCTTCATTCAACACAAATTTGAAGGACACATTCAACAAAAAAATTGGGCAAAGGGTCAGGCCACTTTCGATTATGTTCTTTCCCTAGATGCTGATGAGGCGCTGAGTACAGACTTAAAGACTTCAATCCTTAAAGCTGAAAAGAATTTTTCTGCAGACGGCTATACCATGAACCGTTTGAATTTTTGTTGCGGTAAACCCATAAAAACATGCGGTTGGTACCCGGATACAAAACTTCGCTTGTGGAACAGAACTAAGGGCGAATGGAAAGGATTAAATCCGCACGACAAGTTTGAAATGAATGAAGGAATGATCACAGCGCATTTGCAAGGTGATATACTACACAATACTTACCCTGATAAACAAGCGCTTTTAAACCAGGTTGAGAAGTTTGCCAATATAAGTGCGGAACAACTTAAAAGCCGGAATATTTTGTTCCTGCTTTTTAAAATGATCTTTAGTCCTCCATTTAGGTTTATAAGAAACTACTTTTTTAAATTGGGATTTACCGAAGGAAGCGTTGGCCTTACCATTTGCTATCAGCAGAGCCGCGAAGTTTTCCTGAAATATTACAGAGCCGTTAAATTAAGCCTTTCATGAAAATTGCATTCGATGCCAAGAGAGCTTTAAATAACGGAACCGGCCTGGGCAATCATGCGCGCATTTTGTTGAATGCCCTTTTAAGAGATTACCCGGAAAATGAGTACTTACTTTTTTCGCCAAAGGCAAAGCCGGAATTTTTAAATGAATTGAACAGCCGCTTTAAAATAATTTTTCCTGAATCCGGACTTTATAAAACCCTGCATCCGTTATGGCGATCGTTTGGAATAAATGATCAACTTAAAGAAAGCGGGGCTAATATTTATCATGGCCTGAGCAATGAACTACCCTTCAACATTCACCGTTCGGGCGTAAAAACCGTAGTTACTGTTCACGACCTTATTTTCCTTAAGCACACCGAACAATATCCCTGGATAGACCGCCAGTTTTATGCAGCGAAAACAAAATATGCAGTTAAACATGCCTACAAGGTAATTGCCGTAAGCAATGAAACCAAAAATGACCTGATGGAAATATATAAGGTTCCTGAAAAAAAAATCGAAGTGATCTATCATAGTGTAGACCCCGTATTTTACCGGCCCGTTGTTAGCCAACCTGGTGGAACAAAATATATTCTCAATGTAGGCTCACTGGTTACACGCAAGAACCAGAAAAAATTAATTGAGGCATTCGCCCTGATAGCGGATAAAATAGACGAGGAATTGTGGCTAATAGGTAAAGGGAACATGGAAAAGGATCTGAGGCTATTAATAGCTGCCAAAAAATTAGAGGGTAGGGTAAAGATTCTTACTGGGGTAAAGAATGAAGAACTTCCGGCTTTTTATAAAAATGCGAGCGCACTTGTTTTCGTTAGTTTATTTGAAGGCTTTGGAGCCCCGGTATTGGAGGCACTGTTTTCAGGCACACCGGTAATTGCCTCCAAAGGCGGAGCTATAGAAGAGGCTGCAGGCAAAAAATCAATATTCGTTAACCCGGAGGTGGCCGAAGATATTGCGGAAAAAATCTTAAAGGTTTTAAATGATGATGTCCTACGCGGGCAAATGATTACGGAAGGATATTTACATGCCGAAACTATGAGCGACAAAGTGTTTGCCCAAAAAACAATGAAAGTCTACCGGGACATTTTATAGAGTCGCAATTAAATTATGGCCTTAAGCTTGGAGGAATAATTTCATCCACCAGTATTACATAAACATCTTCCGGCCCCTCAGCATTAAGGATAAGACGTGGTTTGTCGTAAAAATGACCGTTGTTACACTGGCCTATCTTTATAATAGAAGGCAACTCGCCTTTATGGCCCAAATAAAATCTTTCCAATCCATCTCCTTCGCTTGCGGTTAAATGCGCCACGTCGGTGATAATGATGTGTGTTTTAGGGAAACAAGACAATCTTCTTCTCGAAGCCTGTTTAGGGTTTAATATGATCGTTCCTTCATCGGCTACCAGGCTTTCGCACATAGATATGGCTGCGTCCGAATTTTCAATGGTAAAACCGAGGGCTCCTTTTTGGAAGCTGCTTTCGCAGAAGGCATCTTTAATTTCATTTTCCCAGCAGAAAATGTGAGTCCAACGATTATCTTCTTTCAACTGCTTCAATAATTCCATTGCTTCCTTAACGCTTTCGCAGTATATGAACTTTCCCCCGGCTTCAATAAACGAAGTAGCGAAACGGATGTCCAGGTCTTTTTCGTTTGGCAAGGCATAGGTTGGGGCACTTACCTCAACGGTGCGCAACGGGATTTCTTTTTCAGTAACGCTTTCGTCGCTTACCATGGAGGTGTAGGTGTAAACATTTTCCCGGGTTCTCAATTCGGGGGTTGAAGTGTTAGTTGATTCTTCAACGGCTGTTTCAGTACTAACGTCGTTCGAAGTTTCTTCTAATTGCTGCGTGTTTGCAGAGTGCGAGAAAACACCTTTTAGGCGCGAAAAAAAACCGGTTCCGTTTGCTTCAACTGACATGGTAAATAATTTAATGAATGAATACTGTTACCAGAATCCAAAATTAAAATATGCCAGCCTTATATGTAGTTTTATACCCTATCATTCTCAACAGAATGACTTGTAACGTCTGCGTTTATAGACACGGTAAATTCACCATCAACATTTTCGCTTACAGCATCTCCTTCGTTTTTATCAGAAGGTCTTTCGCCAATTAACCTCACCAGGTCATCTTTGAAGAGCACTTCTTTCTCTAATAAAAGTGAAGCAAGTGCATCCAGTTGTTGTCTTTTTTCAGATAACAGAGCCTGAGCGCGAACGTACTGTCCTTCTATGATCTTACGTGATTCTTCATCAATGATTCTTGAAGTTTCTTCGCTGAAAGGTTTGTTGAAAGAGTTTTGATTCTGCATATCGTAGAAAGACACATTACCAACTTTTTCATTCATACCAAATACCGAAACCATGGCATAGGCCACACGGGTTACATGATCAAGATCGTTCTGAGCACCGGTAGAGATTTTGTTGAACACGATCCTTTCGGCAGCACGTCCACCAAGGGTCATACACATACGGTCCAACATTTCTTCTTCACGCTCAATGTATTTTTCCTTAGGCAGGTATTGTGCATATCCCAATGCAGCAACACCCCGCGGTATAATAGAAACCTTTAAAAGCGGATGCGCATTTTCAAGGAACCATCCACAAATAGCGTGTCCGGCTTCGTGATAAGCGATTATCTTTTTCTCCTCTGGCGAAATAAGTTTGTTCTTTTTCTCTAACCCGCCAATGGCACGGTCTATAGCATCGTTGAAATCCTGCATATCCACAGCGGTCTTATCATTACGCGCAGCTATCAATGCAGCTTCGTTACATATGTTGGCAATATCGGCACCTACAAAACCAGGTGTAAGCGAGGCAAGTTTAAATACATCAACAGCTTCACTTAGCTTAATCGTTTTTAAATGCACCTTAAATATCTGCTCGCGGCCTTTCATGTCGGGCTTATCAATAGATATCTGGCGGTCAAATCTTCCCGGGCGCAATAAGGCTGTATCCAATACATCAGGGCGGTTTGTGGCTGCTACAATAATTACTCCCTTTTCTGAACTAAAGCCATCCATTTCAACCAGCAATTGGTTAAGCGTGTTTTCTCTTTCGTCGTTACCCTGTATCAGGTTTTTACCACGGGCACGGCCTATGGCATCAATTTCATCAATGAATATGATACAAGGCGCTTTTTCTCTTGCCTGGCGGAACAGATCACGAACCCGTGATGCACCTACCCCAACAAACATTTCAACGAAATCGGAACCTGAGATGCTAAAGAAGGGCACCTGTGCTTCGCCAGCCATAGCTTTTGCTATCAAAGTTTTACCTGTTCCCGGAGGGCCTATCAATAGGGCTCCTTTAGGTATTTTACCGCCCAGGGCAGTGTATTTTTTAGGATTTTTAAGGAAGTTCACAATTTCCTGAACCTCCACTTTTGCTTCATCCAAACCGGCCACATCGCCGAAAGTGATATTGATCTTCTCATCACGATCGAACAAGATGGCTTTTGATTTGCCGATATTAAATATGTTGCCGCCCGGCCCACCAATGCCGCCACCGGCTCTTCTAAGCATAAATATCCATAGGGCACCAATAAGCAGTAATGGAAGCACCCAAGGCACTATATCTCTCCACAACTCCTGGCGGTTTTCGTACTTTACATCAACCTGTGCAAGTGTCGGTTGTTGCTTGTAAAATTCTGTTATGTTTTTGTCGAAGGCATCATTAGACGGCACGGTCAACATGTAATGCGGTCCTTTATTAACCGACCCAAACCTTGAATGAGCTATTTTTTTGTACTTATCCTTTGCAAGAGCCGCTTCCTTAAGGTAAACTTCAGCGGTTTTTTGGTTGACTATAATGATCTTGTCCACGTCATTATCAGCCAGCATCGACCGCAATTCGGTCATGGTGCTCTCCTGTACGTTTTCTGCGAAGAAGGAGAGGTTAAATGAAATAATGATGAACAAGAATATAATGGCGTAAACCCAGAAGTAATTAAACTTCGGGCCTTCATCTAAAATCTTCTTTACAGGGCGTTTACCGTCTTTACGATTCTGCCCGGGGTTATTCTGTTTCTTATTTTCCTGGTTTTCCATTTTTTGCTTCTTTATTTCAATGTCCTCTTTCAGACGATTCGTGGTTTAATTTATTTTAAAGCCTATTTGTCTTTTGAGCCATTATGACGGTTTAGTTTGGCATCGTTCCACAGTTCTTCGAGACAGTAAAAATCCCTTTTATCTCTATAAAAAATGTGTACTACTACATCTACAAAATCAATTACAACCCATTCGGAATTTTTCATTCCTTCGGCATGATAGGGGTCGAAGCCGTTTTTTTGCGCTTCAACCATAACACTATGATAGATTGCCCTTACTTGTGTACTCGAATCACCATGCGTAATGATGAAGAAATCTGAAGGAGTGTCTTTTATCTTTCTAAGATCAAGGCTAACTACGTCGTTGCCTTTCTTATCCAAAATCGCATCAATAACAACCTTCTTTAAACTTTCAGTTCCCGGTTTTTTTTTCGTCAAATCACAAGGTTTTGTTGATAATTGCCATTTTAATACCTCTCAAAAGTAATTAGTTTTCATGAATCTGAAAGCCAAGCCCAAAGCATGACCAATACCCTATTTACCGGCAAAAATATTATTGCACTCGATTCCATAGATTCTACTAACAATTATACCAAGGATTTGTTGTCTAAATCGCGACCTGTGGAGGGAACTATTGTTACAGCAAGGGAGCAATTTGCGGGCAGGGGCCAAATGGGAAATAACTGGGCTACCGAGGCAGGAAAGAACATAACCCTTAGCCTGATCTTATATCCCGACTTTCTGGAAGCCGACAAGCAATTTTTTTTAAACATGGCCGTGGCCCTGGCAATTAAGGATTTTTGTGAGTTTGCTATAGGGGACGAAGTAAGGATAAAATGGCCCAATGACATTTATTTTGACGACCATAAGCTGGGTGGAGTGCTTATTGAAAACACCATTAACGGCAACAAACTCTCTTCATCTGTAATAGGAATAGGAATAAACGTAAATCAAATTGAATTTGACCCCGCCCTCCCCAACCCTGTTTCGTTACAGCAAATCAAAAAATCCGAATTCGATCTCCTTAACCTAATAGAGCAACTGTGCTCATTTATAGAAAAATACTACCTGCAACTGCGGCAATTGCACTTTAATTTTTTGGATAAGGGCTATACAGTAGCCCTTTACCGTTTTCAACAAACCCACGAATTTAAAAAAGGGGAGAGCATCTTTAAAGGAGAGATAAACGGAGTAACCAAGGAAGGGAAACTTATTATTCATT
>JAQBNQ010000005.1 GCA_028288545.1 Bacteroidota bacterium | reverse complement strand
GGTCGAAGTTTAGCGATAGCGTAACTTTGACCTAAAATGGACTAAGCTTTCAGTTTAACTTCATAACTGTATCTTTATTTGTAAAATCCATAAGGTGATGGTTATTACCTTATCCTTATAAACTTAGACAAGTTGATTACGATGGTCAGACATAAACAAATACTATGAATTCGATTTTTGATTACATATACTATAGAGTTTGTAGGATGTTTTTCAAATGGGATGGAACAGGAGGTAATAGAGGCCTGTTTGCTGTGGCAATGATTCAAGCAGTTTTTATAGCGGATATCTTGCTATTAATTGTTTCAATTTCCTGGGGGCGAAAAATAATGTTTCCGTATTCCAAAGCAATAGGTTTTGCTTGTGTAAGTTTAGTTGTAATCTTAGTGATCCTAAACAGTAGAAAATATGGTAATAGATATAATGAATTTGATGTCAAATGGGGAGCCGAGCCGGGGTTCAAGCAAATATTGAAGGGTTTTTTAGTTGTATTTTCAATATTAATGCCTTGGATTGGATTGTTTCTCGTAAGCCAGCTGAAATAAGTTGCGCTGTAGCTCATTAAGTAAGCCAGCTCCAATTCATCTCCTATACTAACTCCAGCTCACTCAATTCCTTACCCAACTGCTTGATCCCATTTAGTATTCTGCTTACCTGTTTTTCGGAAGGCCTGCGTTTGCCGTTAACGTACTCAGACAATAAGCTTTTCTGCATCCCGATGCGTTGCCCCAAAGCTGAAGCATTGATCTCTTTATAAAATTCAAAAAATGAAGCCAAATCGTACTTAAATGCAATTTGCTCAATTGTAGCTGGCTTTTTCTTTGATTCCTCTGCGTATAAATTGTAAGCCTCTAAAGCATTATTTTTTAATTCGGCTATATTGCTACCTGTTGTAACAGCTACTATTAATTCATTTTCTTCATAGTATGCGTCAAAACCAGTATTGGTTTTGCCAACGGTGAAAGTGTGGTTCTTCATGATGCGCTTAGTATTAAAATCATCTATCCTTAACGCCGGATCTGCACTTGTAATAAGGATACAAGAAACCTGTAAGACTGCAAAATGTGAGACTATTTAAGCCCCGCCTGTTTTTTTAATTTTTCTGCTAACCCTTTTCCTATTTCAGCACTCCCGTGATTTGGGAAAATGAGGTTTTCTGCTTTGTCAGGATGCCTCAAGATAACGTGGCTCCCCGACTGCCGAACTTCATACCATCCGGCTTTTTTAATAAGTTTAAGTAATTCTGAGCATTTCATTTCTCCTTCCTTAATACACAATCAAAGGTAAACAAAAGTTCACTTATTTTTAAATTTAAAGTGAACTTTTGTTTACCTTTATTCACGTGTGATTTATTGTATTAATACGCGAATAAGTCAAATGATACGCAATAGATAAATTTCAACCAATGATGAATTCGTGTTTATTACCCTAACAACCAACCCATGTAACAACTTTGTTAACACAATATATTCCTGATTTTAATTTATAATAAATAGGTTTGTTTTAACTGATCTTATTATTTATTGTATATGAAATTAAAACTACTCTTTTCGTGTTTAATTACGGCAGGTATTGCAGTACCGTCGTTTGCACAGGAACCTGTTGATGCTGCCATGGTTCAAAAAATAAGGGAAGAAGGCCTTAACCATTCAAAAGTAATGGAAACGGCATTTTACCTTACGGATGTTTCGGGCCCAAGACTTGCCAACTCACCGGGATTAAAACGCGCTCAAAACTGGGCTGTTAATCAACTCAAATCCTGGGGCATGGCCAATGCTAAACTGGAAGCCTGGGGTAAATTTGGAAAAGGCTGGGAAGTTCAAAAAAACTATGCAGCTATTACAGTTCCTTACTATCATGCTATCATCGCCATCCCTAAAGCCTGGACACCGGGTACCAACGGTTTAATCAAAGGCGAAGTGATGCTGATCAAAGCTGATTCGGCGGCTGAGCTGGAGCAGTACAAAGGTAAACTGGCCGGCAAAATCGTGATATTTGATACCAAGGCCCCTACCGAACGTACCTGGAAGGTTGATGCTGCCCGTTATACCGATGATGAACTTGCTGAAATGGCCAACGCGAAAGCTACACCTGCTGGTCCGCGCAGAAATGCTGCCGATCCCAATGCAGCACAAATGGCTACTTTCCGTAAGCTACGCGCCTTCAGGACGGCATTAAGCCAGTTTTTGGTTGATGAAAAAGCAGGGCTGGTATTAAGCCAGGCCCGCGGTACCGATGGTACTGTATTTACTACCAACGGCGCTTCATACGCTGATACAGCTAAAGCAGTAGCACCCGAGCTTGAAACAAGCAGCGAAGATTACCAGCGCATTTTACGCCTGATAAAAGGCGGTCAGCCGGTACAACTGGAAGCTGAGATCAAAACGCAATTTATTACTGATGACCTGCAAGGTTACGATGTAGTTGGCGAGATCCCTGGTACTGATAAAAAACTGAAAGACCAGGTAGTAATGATCGGCGGTCACCTCGATTCATGGCATGGGGCTACCGGTGCTACGGATAATGCGGCAGGCAGCGCGGTGATGCTGGAGGCTATGCGCATTTTAAAAGCCATCAACTTTAAACCAAAACGTACCATCCGTATTGCTTTATGGAGTTCGGAAGAGCAGGGCTTATTTGGTTCACGCGGTTATGTTGCCAATCACTTTGGCGATCCAAAAACTATGGAACTGAAGCCAGAGCAGTCCAAGCTTTCGGCCTATTACAACCTGGATAATGGTACCGGCAAAATCCGCGGGGTATATTTACAGGGCGATTCGGCTGCCGCACCTATTTTTAAAGCATGGCTTGAACCATTTAAAGATCTTGGCGCTACCACGCTTACCATTCGTAATACCGGGGGTACCGATCACCTTTCGTTTGATGCGGTGGGCATCCCCGGTTTCCAGTTTATCCAGGATGCTATAGATTACGGTACACGTACCCACCACAGCAACCAGGACACTTACGACCGTCTTGTTGAAGACGACCTGAAACAGGCAGCAACAATTGTTGCTTCGTTTGTTTACCATACGTCACAACGCGCTGAAATGATCCCGCGCAAGGAATTACCCAAGCCACAACCGGCAAGGCAATAATTGTCAGAATATTTATGGAAAAAGCGATGCTCAAAGGCATCGCTTTTTTAGTTTGTACCAATTGCCATTGGCCTTTCAATTTCATTTAATACCGCACTTAGTGTATTATTATTTTGCATCCCGGATAGCCAATTCGTGCAGAAAATACCTTATTATGCAGTTAATTTCCTTAAATAGAGCAGTCTGTAGGCTGTTAATTTCCATAAACCATTTTAATAAATTAATTTTGTATGTTTAATGAGCCTATTTATAAAACCCAAAAAACCAGGGAAATCAACAGACGAAGAACTACTTAGTGATTATCGTGCAAGCGGTAACCTAACAGTTTTGGGCAATTTATATGAAAGATATATGCCCCTTGTTTATGGCGTTTGCCTTAAATATCTGAACGATGAAGATCTGGCCAAAGATGCGGTAATGAGCATTTTTGAGGAACTGGTTGATAAGGTTAAAAAGCATGAAATTAACCAGTTCAGAAATTGGGTTTATGTACTTGGGCGCAATTATTGCCTGATGCAGTTACGGAGCGGTAAAAAGATGGAGTTGGTTAATTTAGATGAGGTTATGGAATTTACTCCCTTTTTGCATCCTGATGATAATAACAGGGAAGAAGCATTGAAAGCATTAGAAAGTTGTATAGCAGGGCTTACCGGCGGACAAAAGCAAAGCATCGACCTGTTTTATTTAAAAGAGAAGTGTTATAAAGAAATTGCCGATATAACCGGATATACTTTAAATGAGGTAAAGAGCTATATCCAAAACGGTAAAAGGAATTTGAAAATTTGCCTCGAACGGAACAGTGCATAGTAAAAAGGCAAATATATCGCAAATACAGAAGTATCTCAATGGAGAGCTTGATGCCCATGCTATGCATAAACTGGAGATGGAGGCATTAAACGACCCTTTTTTGATGGATGCATTGGAAGGATATGAAAACATGGGGACAAGTCAACAGTTAAATCTTGCTGACCTTACAGGGAGGCTGCAGCAGCGTACAGGAGAAAATAGAGGCCGTGTAATGCCTTGGACTGTTTGGCCCATTGCGGCTTCGGTTTTGATTGCATTAAGTTTAGGGGGCCTTTATCTTAACAGATCGTCTAAACCCGAATTGCAAAGTGATAACATCACTTCAAATAAGAACGCTACTCCACCTTTGGTAGCCGCTACGGATACCATAAAAACGGCCGACACGGTTAAGAAAGCGAATGTAAATCCGCCGGTTCCTGTGCAGGCGCCTTTAATTGCGGTAAGTAAAAAATCAAGAAGAATAAAGTCATCGGCTAATTCGGTTTATCAGCAGGAGATCTCGGCAGGTGATAACAAAACTGCTGCAAATAATGTAGTGCCCCCTTCAGGCAGCAATATGTTGGCCGAACCAGCAACTCCTCCACCAGCAGTTAAAGATAAATTAAAAGAAGAAGGCAATTTAAGCGAACGCATAGTAGCCGGATATACCGCCCCAATTGCTAAAAAAGATACGGTGAGCTCGGATGTAATTTCTTTAAGAGGAAATACTACCGTAGCCAAAGCAAAAGGCCCGCTGCAATTTAAATTGCCGGGAAAGGTAGATGGTGTTACATCCTCACCAACAGTTACGTTTGGCGGTAATAAAGCGGCGGCAGAATCATTGTACATTGCCGGTACTATTATTTCGCGGGACGACGGCTCTCCTTTAATTGGCGCGGCTATCAGGATAAAAGGTACTAACCGCAGTACGGTAACTGATGTTAATGGGAAGTTTGCACTTAGTTCACCAGGCGATAAAGCCACGCTTGATGTGGTTTATATTGGTTACGAACCCAGGCAGGTAAATGCCACACGCGGTGATAGCGTAAAAGTTGCGCTTAAGCCAGATTCACGCGCGCTTAGCGAAGTGGTAGTAACTACTTCTAAAAGAGATGAAGACACTGGCGAAGCAAGTGTCACGGCGGCACATCCGCAACTGGGTTGGGGCAGCCTGAAAAAATATTTGCAAACCAATGCCGTATTGGCTGATGGCACTACCGGTACGGTGACCGTAACATTTACTGTATTCCCGAGCGGCATAGCCGACGAATTCAACATCAAAAAAAGCCTGAATGAAACGGCAGATCAAAAAGCCATTGAGCTTATTAAAAATGGACCATCGTGGGTTGGCAGCACTAATAACAAGCCCGAGGTTGTTACGGTTAAGGTTAAATTCCAAAAGCAGAAATAGAAGTAATTCCAATAAAAAGGCTGTGTCGGTTTTATCCAACACAGCCTTTTTTATATTTTTTCCTTTTACTTAATGTCTTTAGCTCTTTTTCTTATCAGCAAAAGCAAATACTTTTTGCAACAAAGGCGTTGTGCGTGCTCCAAGATTTTGGCGAATGTTAAGCTCTTCTTTCGCTATCTCCACAAATAAACCGTCAATAGCTTTCTGGGTTACATAGTCGGTAATATCCGGGTTCATCTTTTTTACAAACGGAACTTTGTTGTAAGCCTTGGCAGCGTCGGTGTAGTATTTGGTAGCGTTCACCTTATTTAAACTACCCTGGATAACAGGTTTAAACTGCAGGCTTAGCTTTGATGTAGTTGTACGTTTAAAATATTGTGTTGCTGCATCCTGATTACCTAATAAAATATTGG
>JAQBNQ010000632.1 GCA_028288545.1 Bacteroidota bacterium | reverse complement strand
TAAACTGAAAACTGGAAATGGTGTTGCAGATTATAACATACGATACAGCAAATCCTTCTGTTGAAGAATTTCGCGGTGTTATGTCGCAAATGAAAGAGTATTACCTTGGTAACGGTTGCGTGGCGTACGATATATTTCGGGATAGTAATGATGAGAAGCGGTTTTATGAAATGGCATATTTCGAAAACATGGAAGATGCGGATGCTTTTGATAAAATAGATTCTGCTGATAAGAACGAGTTGTTTAAAAAGTTTTGCTCCATAAGTGAAGTGATCAGTGAAACTGTGGATGTGAAGATTTTGGAGAAAATATAGAAGAAAAATGTTCATCGCCGATTACATAAAGGATGTTTACAACGGAGTTGCTTCTCTGCTTAAGGGTATGAGAAGGACCGGTTATTATTTTACGCACCACAAAGAAATAATAACACAGGAGTACCCGGAGGTAAAGCAAATATTACCTGAGCGCTTTAGGGGTGAGGTGATAATGACGCATGATGAAAAAAACGAGCATCGCTGCACAGGATGTACTGCGTGTGAACTGGCTTGCCCGAATGCAACGATAAAAATTGTTACCAAGTTTGAGATGACGCCGGAGGGAAAAAAGAAAAAGGCGCTGGATACCTTTGTTTACCACCTTGAACTTTGCACTATGTGTAACTTATGTATTGTAGCCTGCCCAACCGATGCCATAAAAATGGGGCAGAATTTTGAACACAGCGTTTATGACCGAAGAGATTTGACCAAAATATTAAATAAACCCGGCTCCAAATTAATGGAAGGGGTTGAGTAGTTTTCGGTCTGCGGTTTTCAGTTAAAACACAGGCCGATAAAGAATATGTGGACGTAAATGCAATATTTGTAAACAGAAGGTGGTAAACCGGAATGGATAAACATAAGTGAGTATCAATTCAATAATATTCTATCTTATTGCGGCATTTATTATCGGTAGCGCTTTGCTGGCGGTAACTGCGCGTAAAATATTTCGCGCTGCCATCTATCTTTTGTTTTCGATGATAGGGGTTGCAGCGCTTTATTTTTGGATGAGCTATGAGTTTATTGCCGCAGTACAGATCATTGTTTATGTAGGCGGTATTGTAGTGCTCATTATCTTCTCCATTTTCCTTACCCATCATGTTGGCAGCGAAATGGAAAAACCCAATCGCCTTCGAATGGTGTTTTCCGGTTTAGCGGCTTTATGCGCTTTTGCATTTTCATTTATGGTTATCGCCAAAAATGAATTTGTGCCTTCGGGCGGGGCGCCTTTGCCATTAACAGTAGAAAGGATTGGAATGCAAATGCTAAGCACTACCGAACACGGGTATATTTTACCTTTTGAGGTAGTGAGTATGTTATTACTGGCTGCCATGGTAGGCTGTATTGTTATCGCTTTAAAACAACCCGAAGGACAAATTCAAAGATAAATGGAGGTAGGTTTAACTCACATACTGTTTTTAAGCACTGCCCTTTTCTTTATAGGGGTGTATGGGTTTCTTACGCGCAGGAATACCATCACCATGCTAATGGCAATTGAGTTGTTGTTAAACAGCGTCAACATTAACTTCATTGCCTTTAATAAATATTTGTACGGGGGTAAACTGGAGGGCGTTTTTTTTACTTTGTTTTTAATAGCCATTGCGGCGGCAGAGGCTGCTGTGGCAATAGCCATCATTATTAATTTTTATCGCAATTACAAATCTATAGATGTGGAAGATGCGGATAGTTTAAAATGGTAAAAAGTGCAATAAATATTGGCCACAGATTCACAGATTAAATGCTTTGAATAAATAGGCAGAATTAAAGGGAGAATAGACTTAAAATTACACATTATATTAAATCTGTTAATCTGTGGCTGTGATTTTATTTATTTCTTATGGCAAAGTATTTTTTGAATGAGTAACGCGTTGAGCATAATTTTAATTCCCGGTTTGCCTTTGCTGAGCTTTTTATTGCTTGGTTTATTTGGCAGAAAATACCTGCGCGAAAATGCGGGTTGGATAGGTACGCTTTCATTACTGGCCTCAACGGTTCTTTCATTAGTAACAGCCTTCAATTATTTTTTCGTTTCGGGTAAAGTGAGTGGTGTTTACCAGCAAATAATTGTGGCCAAACATACCTGGCTGGAATTCTCGCACGGAGTTAGCATTGATATGGGCTTTATGCTTGACCCTATATCAGTAATGATGATAGTGATAGTAACTTTTGTTTCGTTGATGGTGCACATATACAGCCTCGGGTACATGAAGGGCGAAGAAAGATTTGCTACCTACTATGCTTTCCTTTCGCTTTTTACTTTCTCTATGCTGGGCCTTGTGCTTTCAAGCAATATTTTCCAGATCTATATTTTTTGGGAGCTGGTGGGAGTTTCGTCTTTCCTGCTTATTGGATTTTACTTTGATAAGCCTTCGGCAGTTGCTGCATCTAAAAAAGCATTCATTGTTACGCGTTTCGCCGATTTGGGATTCCTCATTGGTATTCTTGTCCTTTCATTCGGCGCCGAAACGCTTGATTTTAAAACATTGATTGAACGGCTAACTACTTCCACTCCGCAACTTAACAGCATGATCGGTGCATCTTTCCTCGGTGCATCGTCACTTACCTGGGGATTATTACTGGTATTTGCTGGTGGCGCAGGAAAGAGCGCTATGTTTCCTTTACACATCTGGCTACCGGATGCCATGGAAGGCCCTACACCTGTTTCTGCATTGATCCACGCTGCAACAATGGTGGTAGCAGGCGTTTACTTAGTAGCAAGATTATTCCCGGTTTTTGCTATTTCAGCGCCCGGTGCTTTACAAGTGGTTGGATATGTTGGGGCCTTCTCCGCTTTAATAGCTGCGGTTATTGCCTGTACGCAAACGGATATTAAAAGAGTACTGGCTTATTCCACCATGTCGCAGATAGGATTTATGATGTTTGCACTTGGCGTATCGGGGTATGGAGGTGAGCACGGGCTTGGATATATGGCCTCCATGTTTCATCTTTTTACTCATGCCATGTTCAAGGCTTTGTTGTTTCTCGGAGCCGGTGCAGTAATACACTATGTGCACTCTAACGAAATGGAAGATATGGGCGGACTTAGAAGTAAGATGCCTGTTACTCATCTCACTTTCCTGATAGCCTGTTTAGCCATTTCAGGGATTCCGCCCTTTGCCGGATTCTTTAGCAAAGAAGAAATCCTGCTCGCTGCATTTCAGCATAATAAATTGATCTACGCCGTTGCACTGTTCACCTCCGGCTTAACAGCATTTTATATGTTCCGTCTTTACTTTTCTATTTTCTGGAACAAAGAATTTCATGCAGAGCACCACGATGACCATGGAGAAGGGCCCATGACCATGAAACTTCCGCTAATCATTTTAGGGTTGATGGCACTTATCGCCGGCTTTGTTCCTTTTTCGCATTTTGTTACTTCAGATGGACAAATGCTGGAAACCGAAATGCATATTGTTTTTTCAGTTGCACCAGTGTTCCTAGCCTTAACCGGAATTTTAATTGCCTTTAGATTGTATAAATCCGAAAACCCGGGCGCAGAAAAAATTGCCTCCGCATTTGGAGGGCTTTATGAATGGGCATTGCATAAATTTTACATCGACGAGATTTATTTATTCGTTACTAAAAAGATCATCTTCAATTTGATTGGAAAACCATCTGCCTGGATAGATAGAAATATAGTTGATGGGGGCGTTAATTTAAGCGCTGATTTAACCGGCGATACAAGTGATTTAATAAAAGACTGGCAAAGCGGAAAACTTCAGAAATATGCCATTTGGTTTTTTGCCGGAGCAATGGGCCTGGTAGTTGTGTTTATGTATGTATGGAGATAGAATGGTTAGAAAAAATATAAAATGAATCTGTCGCTACTAATTATCGTTCCTGCAATTGCTGCGCTGGCAATTTTGTTTTGCCGCGATGCAAAGCAGGTGCGCGTTACTGCTTTATTAGGGGCATTTATCCAATTAGCACTTGCGACTGTGCTTTTGTTTGCTTACCGCGCTGAAAGAGCAGGAGGCAACACCTCACAAATGTTATTTGAGTTCCGCACTATTTGGTTTGCGCCATTGCATATTCAATATTATGTTGGCATTGATGGGATTTCTTTAGCCATGATTCTTCTTACAGCCTGTGTAGTAATTGCCGGAGTATTGGTTTCGTGGTCGGTTGAAAAATTGAGTAAGGAATTTTTCTTCTTGTTGATGCTTCTTTCAGCGGGCGCTTATGGGTTTTTTATTTCGCTGGACCTATTTACCATGTTCTTCTTTTTGGAACTTGCTGTAATACCCAAGTATCTTCTTATCGGTATCTGGGGTAGTGGCCGAAAGGAATATAGCGCTACCAAACTTGCATTGATGCTGATGGGTGGAAGCGCGTTGGTATTTGTTGGCTTGCTGGCTATTTATTTTAATACCGGTTCGTTCGATTTGATTGAACTTTCTAAAAACCACATACCGGTTACCGTTCAGCATTACTTCTTTCCTTTCTTATTTGTGGGCTTTGGAATTTTCGGCGCCTTGTTTCCTTTTCATACCTGGGTACCCGATGGACACTCATCTGCTCCAACTGCCGCCTCTATGTTCTTAGCGGGTATTTCTATGAAGCTTGGA
>JAQBNQ010000590.1 GCA_028288545.1 Bacteroidota bacterium | reverse complement strand
TGAAGATGCAAATGTAAAGGGGTACTTTGATAAACCTTTCAGCCGCGAGCATTTGAACGAGATACTCAAATCTTTGACAGCATCAAATAATTAAGCGCTACTCGTGGTGATAGGGTTCTTTATGTATAATAGTAAAGGCCCGGTACAACTGTTCCGAAAAAATTACGCGGATCACCTGATGAGAAAAAGTCATTTTTGATAAACTTAGTTTGGCATTGGCCCGTTTATAAACTGCCTCGCTAAATCCGTAAGCCCCGCCTATTATAAATACAATATGCTTTAGCGACTGATTGAATAGCCCCTCAATGTAAGCGCCAAATTGCAGCGAGGTTAACTCGCGGCCCTTGTCGTCCAGCAATATCACGTAATCCGAATTCGATAATTTTTTCAATATCAGTTCGCCTTCCTTTTCGGCCACCTTCCGCGGGTCAGCGTTTTTGGCGGCACTTTCAATTATCACCTCCTCCATTTTTACATAATGATTGATACGCTTACGGTAATCATCGCAAACAGCTTTTATTTCAGCCTTACTTGTTTTACCAATAAGAAGGAGCGTTATTTTCATAGGGGCCTGTTCTAAAAACTTTTATTTTCGTCATTCAATTTGGCGAATGAAAATAATGAAACAAGGTAAATTAATTTTTCTTCTATGCTCTTTTATGCTGATGCTTGGTGGTTGCACCGATAAATCTTCAGCCCTTGTAAAAACATGGAAGTTGCAGGATATGAAATACACGCGCGATATACCCAAAGATATGCAACCTGTCATCGAAAAAAAGATAAGCGAAATGCGGAATGCTTTTAGCCTGACCTATAACCCCGATGGCACCTATACCACGCAAATGGGTAACGAGGCATTAAAAGGCAAATGGAAACTTAACTGGAATTCCACAAAGCTGACTTCCACTGCCGAAAGCGGCGACGAGAAAGACTACTCAATCATCGAACTGAACGACAACAAGTATTCCTTCGCAGTTATCGAAGGTAGCGATAAGGTTATTTTTACTATGGTACCGGCAAAATAACAAGGGGTGAAAAAATTACTTTATAGCCTTATCATACTGTTTACCCTAAGCCAATGCAACCACAAAAAAAGCGGTAATCTGGTTGGCAACTGGCAATTGCAGCAAATGGTAATAAATGGCACCCCCTTGTCCTCTAACGTTGTCGGTGAATGGAAATGGATATTTAGCGCAGAAGGAGAATATCACGCGGAAATGCAGACTACAATGTATCTCGATATAAAGCGTATCTCCACAAAATCGGAGGAAAACGGACTATTCTCGCTAAAAGGTGAAGATCTCGTAATACAGCCTGTTGCACCCGAAAAATGGCCTTCGCGGAGTTTTACCATACAAAAACTGGATTCAGTCGAATTAGAGCTCAATACCCAAAGCGACAGAAACAAATCCTCTCTTCGTTTTAGAAGGATAAAATAGTCTTAAAGGCTTTAATGAAGCATTTACTTGATTCTTTTTGAAGAACTTTTATATTTGCACCCTCTTTTAGAGTAAATGCACCTGTAGCTTAACTGGATAGAGCATCTGACTACGGATCAGAAGGTTAGGGGTTCGACTCCCTTCAGGTGCACACTGAAAATCAAGCGATTAAGACGAAAAGTTTTAATCGCTTTTTTTATTGCACAAGCATTGCACAAGCCGAATAAATCGCATTTAAGCCAAACCAGCTTTACTTTCTTTGAGAAACATTTAATAACGTAAACGAAAGGCTTTTAGTTGCCGGTAGTAAAAATGGTTTTATGTGTTTGTGCACCTAATAAATCAACGACTTGCTGCCGTGCTTCTTTTACCGCTTCATAAGCACCCACGCCAAATTGATGTGTTGACTTTATCTTTCTTGGGTTGTTTTCATTTTTAAGATGATTTAGAAAGGAGTAAAGAATTCTTTAATCTCATAAAAAGCTTTACAGCCCTTCGGCCATTACTACAACTAGGGACCGGACCCACTCCATCCATAAAAGATGCAGACACAGCCGTAAAAGGCGTAATAAATTTCTAAACTCATTGCCATTATTCATGGCATCCTATTTGCTCCATATGGGTTCTAAAACAAACAATATGAATACTGATCCTAAAGACAACGAGGATGATGATGAACCATCCAATGAAGAGATCACAAAAACCGGTCAGGAAGACCAAAAGGAAAGAGGTGACCAGCCTGATACTGACAAACAATTTGACGAGGCTCGGGAAGATGTAGAAAAAGAGTCTAAGGAAGAGGACAAAAAGGAAGATAATGAAGATTGAACGTTGAGTTCATGCTTTCAATGCAAAAAAATACCCTCATGAAAATGAAGGTATTTTTTTGCCCAAATACTTCCCCATTACAGATAGAAACTGTATTTCCACCACGGTGGAAGGTTATTAGCTTGCCCTCCTGATATTCAATGAGCATGTCTCCGGTGATAGAGGATCTTAAACGTAGCAGTATTTTGCCCAATTTTAATAGTTTTGATAAAAATGTAAATGAGAGAAATTTATTTTAACTCAAACATTACACCGAAGGCTGAAAATGAAATTAAGTTACTGACTCTGTATTATGACAAAATCAATATTGTTAGTGATGCCGTATACAGGCCTATACTCAAACCAGGAAGTCCGCAAGTAGCGGTAGAGGATTTACAATTTATTCCTACTTCATTCGAAACTGACTACAAACTTCTCATTGACGAGAAGTTGATTTCTGTTATCACGAGGGAGGCTGGTCGTGATGATGTGTATGAGGAAAAATTTGCTAAACAGATAAGTGGCATAATAAACGCAAGTCATGATCTCGTTTTTCCACGAGCAAAGGATGGTCGCGCCATTACTCAGGAAGTGTATGACATACTAAGCACGTTGCGGGGCTTTGAGTGGGATTCAGGTGCGGCTCCCGACACCGAATTTATTTGGTGGTATTACGCAGTAAAATTAAAATGGTTTTTGAAATTATTGCTCGAGGGCAAAAATTGCTTAACAAGTAGCAAGAATTTAAGCGACCTTTTTTTGATATTCATTAAACAATCACAAGAGTTTAGTCAAGAATTGGGGCCGAGGGGATATTCCAAATCTCTTGCACTGGACGCCATAAAGTTTAGTCTCCCAAATCCTCAAAGCCTTAGTTTTGAAAACATTTTAGAGCTTAAGTTTCAACTTAAGGACGAACTCGCCTTATTCGCCCAGACAATCAATTCCATTGAGGTTAGAAACAAGGAACTTCTCTTGTCGGAAATGGACACAAAGGAATATGAGAAGATATTTTTTGATGAGATACAGAAGCCTTTGAGCGAATTGGAGGTTAAGATACAGAACTTAAAAAGTAGCACCTTCAGAGACTTTATCGACCAACTGAAAAATCCATTATCCTACGCTCCTCTGATCGGAACGGTTGTGGCTAGTATGCCGATTGAATACACGCTCGTGGCTTCTATGGGACTAACATCATGCTCCTCATACTTGAAGTATTGGGAAGAAAGAAATGAAATTCGAAATAATGGATTGTACTTTTTATTAAAGTTAAAATAAACCGCTGAGCCTTTCGTTTTGCATGGCGCATTTCAAGTCGTTCTATACACTTCAATCAATGTGATGATTGAACTAAATTGCATCTCTGTCCTTTCCTCATATTTCCAGGTAATCCGCAGGCAAAGCTTGACATTGATCCATTCATATTTTAATGTGTTTAGTAAACCATTAAAATATATTTATATGAATAAGACTGAGAAAATAGATAGAAATAAATTTAATTTGTCTACGAATTGCGAAAGCATAAGTAAACGTACTCACCAGGGGAATTCAAAAGCGTTTTCCGAGGGTTATCTGACCGAATCTGAGAAAAAACTTATATGCATTGACCAGGCGTACCAAAACTATCACCTCACCTACATAAAGTTCAGAAGCTATAAATTCCGAATAGAGTG
>JAQBNQ010000579.1 GCA_028288545.1 Bacteroidota bacterium | reverse complement strand
ATTCATAACGCCTCTAATACTTTCTTCAAAGAAAACAGGTAGGTATCCCACTTTAAAGAATACATATTTGAAGACAAAGGTTCAATAAAACGACTGAATCCATCAGAGTGCGCTGAAATCTTTATTGTAAATTTAGTGTGTTCACCTTCCTGCTCAAAGGTTAGTTCGCGCTTGGGCAGGTATGTTGTGCCTGCTATTGCCTTTAAAACAAGTTTCCGATCAGGTAGCATTTCCACAACTATCACCGAACATGCTTTAATCCCATTAAAATCTGTTATTTCTTCCATTTTATCGCCAACCTTCAGCGGCAGAGATTGTGTTTTGGTTTCAATAACATCAAACCTCCATTGCGGTGTTTTGGAAGGATCTGCAACGAATGAAAACACCTCATGCGGCGTTTTGTTGATAGTGATTGATTTTTCAAAATAGAACATTTCGACTGGATTTAAACTTCAATCAATACCATCATAATAACCGGTGAAAAATTCTGGCCCGCACAGCCAAAATCAAGGTTGAAAGTAGTTTCGAAGTCGGACTACAAAGGTAACGCGATGGGTAAAGATAATATGGTACTAATTACCTTTTATGTGGTACTTTTTATCTTTGGGTGTCATGTAAAAAGGGAAAACCATTGACGTTGTTGCATGTTGTATGCATCGCGCATAAATGGAATAATAGATATCATATTCTACCTGCCGGCACTGTCCGTCGCCTCATCCAAGCCAGCGACTACCTACGACTATTACGCCGACCTAAGCATATAACAACATACAATAGATACACAGCGGAAGCTTGCCACACCCTCTTTTCTGCTTTCTTAATTTTTGATATCGGGCTGGCAACTACATCCGTTTTATTTAATCCCCGCCTTTGGCGAGATGCGATGCTTTAGCGCTACCACCAACAAGAGCGAAAACTTCAAATCCGTGTAATCCCATAATCCGCTCAATCCGCGATTCAGACAATTGACCGGCCTCACAGAAATTTCCGTAAGAAACGCATTCAGGCCTGGCCAAAAGAAAAAAACACTGTATGAGACCAACGATAACTAAACTATTACGACCAATAGAGATATACTCAACAACAAGCACCGGTGCGTCGAGCTTGTTTATTTCCTGCGTGGAGAATGCGTTTTAGGAAATGGCTGTGCTCCCGATAGCTATCGGGATGATTTTTTCTTTGCTACTTTATTTTGCATCAAGGCAAAAGAAAGTAGAATCTTAGATTAAGCGATTAACATTCCGCAAAAGGCAGAACAGTCTACTTATAAACCCGGTTAAAAAACTTATTGATATAAAGGTCCACATCCTTTTCAGATATCAGGGTGCTGAAGTTAGAAGTAGAGATAGCGGTAATAGCAAATTGTCCCGGCTTAAGTCCTGTAAAAAGCTGGCCCTGCGTTTTTATACTGTTATAATAGGCAAGTACATCCTCCTTATTTTTAAACTGCCTTACAGTAAGTACCCGGTTGTCCTTATTTATGGTAACAGGTTTCGATTGCAATTTTCTGCCCGAATACTGTAGCGAATTAAAAGCATCCACCATTGCCATGGTACTCATAATGGCTCCCTGCGTAACAGCGGGATCTTTAATGTAGATAATGAAGTAATGCACCTCCTGGTCGCTACGCTTATACGGTGAGGTAGTATCCTCCTGCTGCTCTGCGGCCTTCAGGGCATCTTCAATACTGGTAGCACCACCTTGCTGAATTGCTGCAGTATCTTTTACAGTGCCCGCCTGCTTTTGCACTGTATCAGTGTTCTTGTACAATCCCTTTTTAATAGCAGTTTGTCGCGCAGCCTCCAGCTTTTGTACTTCCGTCATTTCGGCGCTATCGGGTTTGCCGGTGTTTACTGTTATGATGGTAGCTTCATGTCTTCCGTAAATAGCATTCAATGAATCCCTGCGGCTTGTATCCTTACTTAAGTCAACCTGCGGCAAAGCAGATTTATTAAGCAGCGAAAGCAGGTCGGCTGCTGTTTTCTTAACGGCCGCGTCGCTGCTCGTGTTCACTATTTTATTAAGCGCCTGTACATAATCAAGCAAACGATTCTCTTTAGAAAGTATCAGGGCATCCAGCAACTGAAATTTTGCACTCAGCGGATTCGGCTTAAAAATAACATTGCTCATTTGGGTCTTATACCAGGCGCTGTCTAAGCGGCCATTGGCGTAATCATTATAAGCCTCCTGAAAATATTCATCCACCGCATGATCCTTTTTCTTGGCCTCGTTAATATAATTAGGGTCGCGCAACACCTTAGCAATCACGCTTTCGGGGAATTCGGATAAAATGAGCCCTTTATATTTTTCAACCAGATCGTTTTGCTTTCGCTTAAGGGCTATCAGGTATAAGTTGTAATAACTTTCAAGCAGCAATTTATTTTTAGGGTAGCGGGCATTCAACGTTTCAAACATTTCCTGCGCCTTAGGGTAGCTTTCCAAGCCATCCTTATAAATAGTACCTGCCGTATAATAAGCATCCACCAACCTATCCGCCGATTTGGTCATTTTCTCTGCCGTGGTAGGTATGTTGGCATACATTTGTTCCTCTGGTGTTCCCTTTGGCTTTTCTATGCTATCCTTTTTTGCAGTGGCAGTATCAACGGCTGTTCCGTTTTCGTCTTCGGTGGTGGCGCTGCTCTTATTTTTTCTTCTCCAGTTCTCTTCCAGGTTTCTCCTTCCCCACTTTCTTATAAAGTCGTTATAGCCGGTAGCCCGTGCTGTAGTATTATAAAAATACCAACTAGGCCCTGCATTGGGGTTTTGCTGGTTGTTAGGGTTATTTTGATTGGTGTTGCCAAACAGGCTTTGTTGCTGTTTAGCTGCTTCCTGCGCAGCCTTTTTTTCCTCTTCCTCGCGGCGTTTTCTTTCAAGCGTTGCAGCAATTATCTTATCAATCTGGTCTTTAGGCAAACCCGCAAGTTTTTGCAGACTATCTTCCTCGTAAATAATATTCAGTTGCTTTACCAGGCTGCTTAACACCTTATCGCGGTCTTCAATATCGCGGTATCGGGCATCGTTCTTAGGCATAAACCTAATAGTAGAGTCGTAAAAAAACTTCGAACTCACATATACTTCATCTTCATAATCCAGTTCAGCCAGTTTTAAAAACGAGCTTGCTTTTTGATCATCATTAGTAGTAGAGTTAGAAACAGATTTATGTAAAAATTTCCTGGCCTCCACCCTGTTATTTTCTGAAAGGGAAATTAAAGCCAACTCGTAGTACACCTGGTCCCAGTAATCTTTGTATTTCTGGTCACGGGCCATTTTGGCAAGCAGGGCGCGTATCTCGGCATTATTGTTACTGGCGCCACGTGCCAGTTTTGCCATTTTAATTTTGGCATAAAACTCCATGTCATAATTAGGCCGGCTCTTTAAAACCTTCTTGTAGTTTTCAATAGCCTTTGCGTTGTTGCCTAATGCCTGGTAGCATTGTGCCAGCACAAACAAGGGCCTTACCGATAAATGCTTGCTGTGATGTACCTTTTTTGCCACCAAATAACTTTCCAGCGGCGCTATGGCCTGCTGATAATTTTTCTGGGCAACTCTTAAATCGGCCTCGGCCAGGTTAAGGTCGGCATCATAATCTTTATAAAAAAGATCATCGCTCCTGGTATACGTAACCACCGACGAAGCCTGGTCGTACTTCTTCTGACGGGTGTAAGTTTTTATAAGCCATACAAGCGCTTCAGATCTTGCCGGTGTATGTATCCATAAAGATTCTTCGGGCCGGTTGTCAACTTTTTCAAGCGAGGTAGTTCCGTCTTTATTAATAACCGTGTTTACCTTTGGTTTTACCACCACTTTCTTTACGTGCACATACTTACCCGGCTTTTTACCCAGGCTCTTCATCACCTTTACATAATCAACACCGTTTTTAAATTCGGTGGTAATGTATTTAAAACTGTTGCTGGCTTTATCGTAGTCGCCCTTTAAAAAATGTGCTTCGCCAATTAAAAGAAAGTGATCGTCTGTCCAGTTAGCAGTAGTGTGTAGTTGCACAGCCAGTGTTGAACGTTTAATAACGTCATCCAAATCGCTGGCGTAACTGGCAAACTCTTTTTGGTCTGTGTAATAATACACCGGCAGCACCGAATCAAATTTGTCTTTATGGTAAGATTCGGCCAGCTTAAAAACGTTCTTTAGTTTTTCGCTGCTATTAAAATAGGCATTGTAATGCGAGGTCAAATCCTGGTAAGCCTGCTTGGGCAACACACCATGGTTGGTGGTGGAACACCCAAAAAGTATTAACAACAACACGTAAAAAGAAAATATTAATACCTTTGGCAGCTTCAATTTTAACAGGGTTTTAGGCTAACACGCATTTAACACTTAAACAACAAAAATATTTCGTTTTGCCTAAAATAAAAGTCGAAGCAAAATTAAGTGCTATTTAGCGGCTAAGATATAAATGCATTACCACAAAGACGCTAAGACAATAGGAAATGCATATTGAAAATTCAAAATTCATGGCCACAGATACACAGATTTAAAAAACGGAGAAGAAAAAAACCTTTAAAAAGCAGCTAAACCAGCTCATTTTTAACTGAATTAATCTGTGAATCCCCGCCTGAACGGACGGGCAGGTGTGGCCAAATTTATTACTTAATAAACGCTGAAGGCAGTTATTAGCTTTAGCGGCAAATTTTTATGGCTGAAGGATTAAAGACAAAACCCAATAAAAACCTGAAAAACAAGTTCAGGTTCGTGGTCCTGAATGATGAAACATTTGAGGAGAAGTTCTCCTTGAGCCTTACCCGTACCAATGTTTGGGTGTTTTTGAGCGTTATCAGCTTTACCCTTATCTTCTTAACCGCCTCAGCCATCATTTATACCCCCCTTAAATATTTCATCCCCGGCTTTGGCGATTACAATTACAGAGGGCAAATATTACAGTTGCAGTTTAAGACCGATTCTATGCAGGAGGCCCTTAACGCCCGGGCGGTTTGGCTGGAGGACGTGGCCAATGTAGCCAGCGGCAATGTTGATTCCACAAAGCCCAAGGCCACTGCCAAAAGCAAGTTCGATAAGTCGCAAATTAACCTGAACGATGTTAAGCCCGAAGACCAGGAATTACGTAAGCAGGTAGAGGAAGAGGAAAACTATGCCCTTAGTTACACCGCCAATCAAAACAGCGGGGCCGTGGACGAGGTAAAACGGATGCACCTAATGGACCCTGTTGAAGGCTATGTAACCGACGAGTACAACAAACAGGCCGAGCACTACGGTATTGACATTGCAGCAAAGCAGGATGCCCCTGTTGTAGCCGTGCTGGACGGCAAGGTAATTTCCGCTTCTTACACCCTGGAGACGGGATATGTGATTGAGATACAGCATAAAAACAACCTCGTTTCCATCTATAAACACAACTCCAAACTCGTTAAAAAAGCGGGTAATTTTGTTAAAACAGGCGAAGTTATTGCCATAGTAGGCAGTACAGGGGAACTTTCCACCGGTCCGCACCTCCATTTCGAACTTTGGCAGGAGGGCAAGAGTTTGAATCCTAAGGATTATATCGTATTTTAGACCCCGCCTATTTTGGGCAGGCGTCAAATCTTTAAAACCTCGAATTATGTTCGGAAAAAATAAAGCAGAAGAAGCCAGCGCCGCGTTGCGCGTAATGAACCAGTTTGGTCAGGGAACTACTATTAATGGCGATGTAAGCACCGAAGGTGATGTGCGCATTGATGGTAAAGTAAAAGGTACTGTAACCAGCAAATCCAAAACAGTAGTGGGCGTTACAGGTATTATTGAAGGCGATATTCTTTGCCAAAACGCCTACATAGATGGCCGCGTAAATGGCAACATAGAAGTTACAGAACTGCTTATCCTCAGCAAAACCGCCCACGTTGTTGGCGACATTAAGATCAAAAAGTTAGTAGTTGAAGAAGGCGCTACCTTTAGCGGTAAGTGCATTATGGGCATGAGCGTTGCCCGCAGCGAAAGCGAAGACAAACCCGTTGCAAGACCTAAGTACTCGCAAGCTGCCGTTTAGTAGTTAGTATTGAGTATTTAGTAATTAGAAAATACCGGTTTCTACCAGGCCAACCCGCCTTTTACTTCGTTAATCTAAAATCGTTAATCGCAAATGGTATTCAATTCTTTAATTCCTTATTGCCATAACTATACCTCATGAACGATCCACTCAATAAAGGCAAAACCGAAGTCAACAACTATTTAAAGTACTCAGGTTTGGGTTTTCAAATAGCCGGCATAGTTGGTACGGGCGTATTTATTGGATACGAATTGGATAAATGGCAAAAAACATCCGCCCCCTATTACACCCTCGGTTGCTCCGTAATTTTCCTGGTTCTTGGTTTCTACGTTGGCTTTAAAGGTATATTGAAAGACAAATAGTGCCTGTTAACCGATGCTTTTACCAAAAAACTTAAAAATTAACAAAAGGCGACTTAACTATGCCGCAACTTTAAGGTCTCAAATTTGGTTGTGTTGGCAGGCAGTTTTAAATGAAGGGTACAAGAGCATTTTTTATTCTACTTTCCTTATCGGGTTTTTTCTCCTGTTTTTCACAATCCACCACGGTTGAGGGAAGAGTAGTTGATAAAAAAACGCGTGAAGTAATCTCCGATGCCAATGTTCGGTTCAAAGGCTCTTTTGTTACCACGCGCACGGATTCTCTCGGAATTTTCAGGATCACATCCTTTCAAAAAGTAAATGCCATTGTCGTTTCTTATCTCGGCTACCAGGCAAATGAAGTGGCCATCAAAAACGGCCAAAGCAACAAAGTAGAAGTAGAGCTAAGTTCCGGCAATATCAATTTGAAAGAAGTTGTAATAAAGCCTGGCAAAAAGCGTAAAAAAAGAGAGATAGATACTACCGCCTTATATATATACCGCCAGGTATTAGATCATAAAGACGATAACCGGCCCGGTAACATCAACAGCTATTACTACCACGAGTACACAAAAATGACCTACTCGGTTTTGAACCCCACTCAAAAAATGGTCAATTCAAAAGTGTTGCGGCCGTTCAAATATTTTTTTGAGAAAAGAGATACTGATATTATCGGCAAAGAATTCATTCCACTATTTGTGCAGGAGGAATTCCGCGAAACTTATTACCGCAAAAACCCTCACAAAAAAATAAATATACTTCACTACAAGAAAATTTCCGGCGTCAAGAGCCCTGCCTTTGTAAAACTGATAGGCTACCATTTTGAAGTAAGCGATGCTTATGAGAACGTGCACATAGTATTTCAAAAGTCCTTTATCTCGCCATTTTCGCCGGGAGCAAAAGGAGTTTATAATTATCATGTACTCGATACCGATAAAATTGAAGGTCGCACCAGCTATCGCCTTAATTTTGTGGGCCGCGTTCGCGAGGACCTTTGCGAAAAGGGTTACGCCTGGATTGACTCAGCCACCTGGGGAATTAAATTCATTTCCTTTGGCCCCAACGAAAAAGCAAATCTTGATTACATCTACGAATTGCTGGAAGAGCAAACCTTCGAATTGTTCGATGGGCACTGGTTAATGGTAAAGGAAAACCAAAACCTGGAGGGCAGCCTCACCAAGGACAAAAGAAAAATGGGACTTCGCGCCGATAGAACCACGCTACGAAACTTTATTGCCACCGGCATTACAATACCAGATTCCATCAACAAAGTAAAAGATGACATAGTAGATGCCAATGCCTATAAACGAAACAAGGCCTACATAGATTCAATGCGGATAAACACCTTAACCCTTTCAGAAAAGCTCGTCTATCATCATTTTGATACCGCCCGTACAACACCGGCATTCAGGGGGCTCGATGTACTCGGCACTTTTGTAACAACCGCAAATATTAAAGCGGGGCCGCTCGACTTTGGGCGCTTATACCGCATAGTGAGTTTAAATAACGTTGAGGGCTGGCGCTTTAGAATGGGAGTGCGCACCAACGCAGCCCTAAGCGACAGGCTTTACCTGGGTGCCTATGCAGCCTACGGCACCAAAGATAAAGCCTGGAAATATTCTTTAAACGCACGTACACTTTTGCCCGCAAAATATAACCGATGGCACGCTATTGAAGCCGAATTCATGAGTGACATGCAGGTGTTGGGTAACGACAATCCCTTGTTCAGCTATGATAATATCCTTACGCTTATCGGCGGTTACACTTTAAGTAAGGTAATGAAGATACAAGCATTCAATCTTTATTACGAACGCGACTGGCTGAAAGGACTTTCAAGCAATATTATTTTTTCGGACAAGAGGTTTTATTCCGTGCCCGGTGTTTTCAATTTCACCGGTTCGGATAATAAAGGTGGTACTGTTTACATGCCCGGATTTAACGTCACCGAATTATCCGCCGACCTCCGCTATTGCAAAACCGACAATTGGTACGAGTATTATACTTATCGCTCACCACTGCAAACAAAAACACCCAGTATAACTTTTAAATACACGATTGGTTTAAAAAATCAATTGTTTAATGGCGATTATACCTATCATAAATTTTCGGTACAGTTGGTGCATCGCCTGCAGATTCCTGTTATAGGGTATTCTAAATTTATGGTGCAGGGTGGATATATATTGGGTAA
>JAQBNQ010000572.1 GCA_028288545.1 Bacteroidota bacterium | reverse complement strand
GCTGAGGGGGGAGACAGAAATAGCCAGTATTAGTGGCAGGATGAACTTCATAGGTATGATTTTATCAGAGTGAAAATATAGTTTATATACTAAATGCCCGGAAACTCAAGTGCACTACCCCCTGTTGTCACATGAAACATGGCAGGGTTACAATCAAATAAAAATACCTTATGTTCGCGCGATGCTTAGATACCGGGCTGACATACGAACACTCCTAAACGTGGCGCTTTATTTTACAGTAGCCATTGTTCCGTGGTTTTTGTGGCCAACTATGACCCGTCCGCAAATTGTGATGTGGGTTCTGGTTAATTGCCTGATGTCGTTTATATGCGCGGTAATAGTGCATAACACCATACACACCCCCATTTTTAAAAGCCGGTGGATGAACAAGGTTTTCCAGATGCTGCTATCGTTTACTTATGGACACTCTACCAGTGCTTATGTACCGGGGCATAATTTCAGCCACCATAAATACACGCAGGGTAATAAGGATGCAATACGTACCAGCAAGGCCCGTTTTAAGCTGAATATTTTAAACCAGCTTTTTTTCTTTTTTATAATGAGCGGCGATATTTTGAAGGGCGAAATACGGTTTGCCAACAAAATGCGGACCCAACATCCGGCGTGGTTCAGGCAGTATTTGCTGGAGATGATACTGGTAATGGGTACCAACGTGGTATTACTTGTTATTAACTGGAAATGCGCTTTGCTTTTTGTGTTACTACCGCATCAATACGCCGCCTGGGGTATTGTGGGCACTAATTATTTTCAGCACGATGGCTGCGATGAGGACGATGAATTTAACCACAGCCGTAACTTTAGCGGCAGGTTTTTAAACTGGGTAATATTTAATAATGGTTTTCACGGTGCGCATCACATGAAACCCAATTTACACTGGAGCCTTTTACGCGCTTACCACAACGAAAAATTAAAGCCCTTTATTGATCCTTCGCTGGATAGGAACTCTTTGCTTTCTTATTTATTTACAACGCACATATACCCTGCCAAAAGGGTTGATTTTAAAGGGCAACCCCTTGTACTTGCGCCTTTACAGGCGGATGAAGATTGGGTAGCTGGCATTAATGTAGCCAGGCATCAAACAGATATGTCGGGAGCGTAGAGAATTTCAGATTTCGAATTTCGGATTTGAATACAAGGGCGGCGCTTTCAATATGCACATTGCTTTTATGCGCAGATAATTGCCTCCTTGCTACTCAGTCTAACGACTTCGTTATTAAGTTGGACGCGTAGGTTTCAAATTTCAGATGTCAAATTTAAATGCAGGAGAGGTACTTCTGTTGTATGTTTGTGGTATGAATTGTACCAAAAGCCCTGGTGTTTGTTTGCGGATTGTGTTTGCGCTTCTTTTTCAATATGCAGTTTGTGGCTATGCCCAAATAACCGAAAATATTCCTGCCACGCAGTTTAACGACTTTACTATTAAATCGGAGCAGCGGAAGGTGGGCGATAAGAGCTTTTTGTTTGTTACGGTTTTAAAAAGCAATGCGGTTGTGTTAATGGATAGTGTAAGCACGGATGTAAAATCGTGTACGGGTTTTTCGGTGCCCCCCAAACAGCCCATTAAAGATTATTTTGTTTTTACAAAGCGCGAAAGAAAAAACGGCAGAACTTATATTTTAACCAGGGAAGGCCAGTGGGCTGTTATACCGGGCGGCACTTTTTGGGCAGCACCAAAACATAAACTACTTTTTATACTGGCCGAGCGCGACAATGTTAACCTGATGGTTTACGATTTGAAGCAAATGAAAACGCTGGTTGAAAAATTTAACTGCGATGAGTTTACGGGCTGGTATTATCACAAGGGTAATTATTTAGGCAAGGTGGTAATGGAATGCGGGGAAGAGCCAGAGGCGGAGAAGGAGATAAGTGAATGGATGCACCCGGTAATTATTGAAAAGTATAACGTAAAGACCCAAACGGTTGGTGAGGTTCATACAACGGAGGGGGATTTAGAAAGGGCGAAGCCTTTGGCGCGATTTGCCGGTTGTAAGTAATACGGATGGAACGCCCGCCCGACTGAATGGCTTCAGTCATTCGGGCGGGCTGATTTTCATTATTATCATTATTTGTATGATCAATACAGATAGAACGCTGATTAATTATGATGATTATGATAAATTATGATTAATACAATTTATTTGGTTTACAGCATTATCATTATTTGTATTGATCACATTGATAATGAAAATAATGATGATAAGCGTTCTATTAATTATTTAAAACGGAAGTCGTATAAGCCAGGTAACTGCTGTGACTGATTAAAGTGTTCACAAATATTGAGTGTTCACGGAACGTGAACAGGCCAAAAACGTGAACGTTAATTTGGGGAAACTTTGGTTACGGAGTTTACTAAAATAAAGAAACCGCCCAGGTCTTCACCGGGCGGTTAAAGTAACCGAACAAGCTATTGAAGGTTACTTAATTGGGGAAACTTTTTCTACCGAGATACCGTTTGCAGAGGCAGTCATTTCGGTGTTGCTTTGACCAGGTAACTGGTTGAAGTAATCTTTGTAAGTGTTGCCGATGATAGTGTATCCACCTGTTTTTAAATCGTACATAATGTTGTTGGTAAGGTTAACGTTGTTGCCTGTTGCTCCGTTTTTGTAGTAAGCCTGGTTACCGGTAGTAGTTAACTTGATACGGTTAAAGTTGATGATCTGGTTATCAGTTGTACCTGTAAGTTGAATTCCACACGCTTGCTCTTTGCCGCCTACAGAGATAGAGTTGTTGTTAACGTTGCCCATATCGGTTGATTTTGCAAGGCAGTTATTCAGAGCGATACCGAAGGCGCCGTTTGCGATAGTGATGATGTTAGTGCTGATCATCATTTTGTTAGATACGTGATCGAAATTCATAGCGGTGAAACCTTTGAAAGAAGATAAGCTGCTTACTACGTTGTTGGTTATTACCGGTGCATCTTCGTTAGTAAGTGCAAGTCCGGTTTCGTACTGGTTGAAGAAAAGGGTGCCGGTGATACTTGTTCTGCTATCCATTGCATCTGCGTTTTCGCCGCCCTTAACTATACCTATACTACCGTTGTTTATTTCGCAATCCTGGAAAGAGATATCGGTTTTAGCAGCGTTTGAAGTAAAGTAGATAGCTGCGCTGTTAGCACCGGTGCGGGCTACTTCAACACCATCAAATATTACACCGCTAAAATTGATGTGGTGTGTTTTTCCATCCACTCTCATAGCGTTACCGTACACCGCTACACTGTGGCGGATGGTAATGTTGCGCATGGTAACATATGCAGCGCCGTTCATTACCAGGGTAGCATCTGATGAAGGATAGCTTACCACCGTGCTGGTGTTATCGCCCGACTTCGATTCGAACGTAATGGTGTTATATGTAGAGGCGCCCTGTACCGCTGAAAGATTCATTCTTTCGCTATAAACGCCAGGCTCTAACTGGAAAGTAACCGAAGATTCAATACCACCACAGTTAAGTGCGGTAACGGCTTCGTTAACCGATGAGAAGTCAGCTCCCTGGTTTTTGCCGATTGTGTACTTGCCCGATAGAGCAGGACAATCGCCGGCAAAAGAGTTTAAAGAGATGCTTAACAGTGCGGCTCCGATTATTTTGTTTAAGGTCTTCATAGTTATTTGTTTTAATTGTTGCGAACACTAGTAATGTACTATCGCCCTTACCCCCTGTCAATAGCCCCTTTTGAAAAGGTTACACTATCGAAAAAAATAGTTTGTAACTAATTGAAAATTAGGATATTAAAATGAAAAACTATCTTACATAGCCTGCATTGTTTAGGGCCTTTTGCCTGTTAAAAAAATGGCCTTACAAGGGCCTTATTGTAGGGTACAATTAAAACCACTCGCTAATTCGGGGAGTAAGCGATGATAGTTAACTGAACAAGGATTTTAATGCCCATTCTTTACTTTATGTTATAAGGCACTGACCGGTGTAATTGGCAATATCTCTAAATCCGTTTACCAGCACATGGAAAAGCTGAATTGACCACAGGATGCTCTTTTTTATGCTAAAGGAGTAACTTTACCCAACAAAGCCTGTAGCCCGTTGGTTATACAAGAGCTTTTGATACAGGGTAAATATCTCACTAGCTTACCCAAAGGCGTAACCTGAACCATCATGACAACAAGACAACGGAATAATATACCATCGGCACCGGGTGTAAGTATAGCAACGGCCTATTCGGTAGTTGCTTTTGTATCTACCTTTTTGTTTGGGTTTATCTACTATTTTTTAGCGGTGAATATGTTTATGAGCACCGTGTTGCTGGTGGTGGCGGTGCTGCTGGTAATTAACTACATGATGCTAAGGCAAACCGGCAATTTTGAAAGAACCGTTAATGTTATACTTGGGCTGGGCTTAATTGTAATGATACTGTTGTTTGCCACAGGTGGATGGCAGAACACAGGTTATTTATGGCCCATTGCCTTTCTGCCATTTGTTATTTTATTGGGCAAAAGAAAGAACGCCATTTTTTGGGCCTTATCGCTTTTTATTGGCTGCATAGCCGCTGTGGGTCTTGATGCGGTGCATATTATCAGTATTCCATACAACCGTGTTGAGTTGTTCAATTATTTTGGCGCCCTTACCACCTTTGTCGCCTTTATATATGTGTATCACCGGGCTACGGTTGATTATGAAGATTTTTTATCGTACACCGGCAGTTTATTGGAGGCAAACACCGATCCGTTTTTTACCATCAATAACGATGGAACCATTGCCGACGTAAATAAGGCTGCAGAAAAGTATACCGGGCTTAATCGCGCTGAACTGATAGGCTCTGTATTTGCGGGTTACTTTACTGATGCAAGACAAGTTGCGGAAATATGCCAGAAAGTTTTTTCGGGCGACCGTGCACATAATTATCCGCTTTCGCTAAAAAGTAAAGATGGAAATGTGGCCCCCATTATACTGAGCGCTACCCTTTACCGGGATGAGAGTACCAAAACGTTAAGAGTATTTGCCACCGCCCGGGATGTTACCGAACAGACCCAGGCGGAGCTAGCTTTACGCGAAAGTGAAGAGCGTTTCAGATTATTGGTTGAAGGGGTGAGGGATTACGCCATATTAATGCTGGATGTGGATGGTAACATTAAGAGCTGGAATAACGGGGCAGAACGTATTAAAGGTTACCAGGCCAATGAGATAATAGGGAAGAACATGTCGGTTTTTTATACTGAGGAAGCGATAAAAAACTTTGAACCGGAGCGCAATTTAGAGATGGTGCGGAAAAAGGGAAGTTTTGAAAATGTGGGGTGGAGAGTTAAAAAGGATGGTACTTTATTTTGGGCTGATGTGGTTTTTACGGCCCTGTATAATGATACCGGCGAACTGCGGGGCTTTACCAAGGTTACCAGGGATATAACAGAAAAGCGCAACGCCGAAGAAGCCATTATACGACAAGCAGCCCTGGTGCAGGTATTGCCAGACGCTATTGTTTACGGCGAAAAAGAGGGACTTAAAATTACACACATGAATGAAGCCGCCGAGCACATGTTTGGTGTTACACTGGCAGAGGCGATTGGCGAAAAACTGGATGATTTTGTTGGGATAGTGCCGGTGGGCGCCACCCGCGAGGAAGTAGGCAAGGCGGTATGGACCGGTGATGGTTACTGGCGCGGCGAAGCGGTTTTTACTTTGAAAAACGGTAAGCGCCTTAACATACTTGGAACCAGCAAAACCATTAAGGATTATAAAGGGGAGCCCACCCGCTGGATGGGTGTGTTTTCGGATATTACCAGTATTAAGGAAACTGAAGAGCGGTTGCAGATAGCGCTGGATGGTATGGCTGCGGGGCTGTGGGAGTGGAAAATAAGTGAGGACAAAAGATGGTGGAGCCCGAAGTATTTTGAATTGCTGGGTTATGCCAATAACGAAATAGAACCAAGTTCGGCGACCTTAAAAGTACTGTTGCACCCTGATGATGCAGCCCTTGCCTTTGGTACTATTAATGCGCACTTAACCCAAACGCAAGGATTTAAGATTGAAGTGCGGTATAAAACCAAAGAGGGGATATATAAATGGTACCAGGTGAGTGGTAAAACGCATTTTGATGAAGGTAGCAGGGCTTTGCGCATGGTGGGGGTATTGATAGATATTGATGAGAAGAAAAGGGCTGAGATAATTATAAGACAACAGGCGGCACTGATACAAATGCTGCCGGATGGTATTATTTACGGCGACATGAACAGCAGGATAGTTAGTATGAATGCCGGCGCAGAAAGCTTGTTTGAAATGAAGGCCGAAGATGCGGTTGGAAAAACGATTGATGACCTGATATCTTTTAAATTAAAAGGCATTACCCGCGAAGCCAGTGGCATAGAACTGAGAAGTAAAGGTTTTGTGCGAATGGAAGCGGAAATGATTAGTCCCAGTGGTAA
>JAQBNQ010000565.1 GCA_028288545.1 Bacteroidota bacterium | reverse complement strand
ATAAAGAATGCTTAGGCGGCGAACTTACCCTGCAAACCATTGGCGAATCACCAATGGCCGGAAAAATGCCGGCGCATATGAAGGAATTTATTTTGCATTCCACGCTTACAAAGGGGCTCCTTATTATTATGGGCTCCGACATGGTTCCCGAATCGGGACTTGCTATCGGCAATTCTGTTTCGCTGATGCTTAACTGCAGCGAAAATGACATTACGGTTTTTTATGAAAAGCTATCGGCCGGTGGCAAAAAGGATCACCCTCTCGAGCACACCTTTTGGGGTGCCACTTTCGGGGATCTTACCGATAAATTCGGCAACCACTGGTTGCTGCACTTCGACAAAAATCAAAAAGCGTAAGTCCATTCCGGCAGATATTGGATAATATCCAAGCCCATTTCTCCGTTTAATCCAAAAAATCCGAAATGACACTGCCGTGACTTTGATTCACTGCGGAATCGGTTATTTTTGCCGCCTTTACATTATGTACGCAATTTTTAAAAAGGAAGTTCAGCAGTTTTTCAGTTCGCTGGTTGGCTATATTGCCATCATCGTGTTTCTGTTGGTGCTTGGCTTGTTTGTTTGGGTGTTCCCCGATGTCAACATCCTCGACTCGGGCTATGCCACCCTCGATTCTTTTTTCGCTATCGCCCCTTACATTTTCATTTTCCTCATCCCTGCCATCACCATGCGCTCATTTGCCGAGGAAATAAATACAGGCACAATTGAATTGCTGACCACCCGTCCTGTTACTGAAATACAGATAATACTCGGAAAATACTTTGCCGCGCTATTACTGGTATTTGTGGCCATTATACCAACCTTCATTTACTTTGTTACCATCTATTTTCTTTCCTCACCGGTTGGAAATGTCGATGTGGGCGGTATCCTGGGTTCGTACTTTGGTTTATTCTTTTTAGGGGCCGTGTTTGTTGCCATTGGTATATTCTGCTCTTCCATTACCTCTAACCAGATAGTTGCGTTTATGGTGGGAGTTTTTCTTTGCTTCTTCCTTTACCTGGCTTTCGACTACATTTCGCAGTTTGGCATATTTGCAGGTAAAAGCGATTACCTGGTTGAGTCATTTGGACTAGGTGCTCATTATAACGCCATGGGCAAAGGCGTTATTGATAGCCGCGATGTGGTTTATTTTTTAAGTTTCATAGCCTTCTTTATTTTATTAACCCGCACAATATTATCGCGCAGAAGATGGTAAACAAGCAGAAGAACATGCTAACTAATCGCAGGGATGCTATCGTCGGTTTAATACTGATGCTGGTTATCCTGTTGTTGGCTAATGTGGTAAGCCGCTTGTTCTATTTCCGCTGGGACCTTACTTCTGAAAAGCGGTACTCCATCTCCAAACCAACAAAGGAGTTGGTGAAGAATTTGAAAGATGTAGTAACGGTAAAAGTATACCTGGATGGCGATTTGAATGCCGGCTTTACACGACTTAAGGAGGGGACCCGCAATATGCTGAACGAGCTCCGTGCTTACGGCGGAAAGAATATTGAATACGAGTTTATCAATCCAATGGCTATTCAAAACCTGGAGGAGCGAAAAGCAGTAATGTCGGATTTGATACAGCGCGGTTTGGCACCCACTAATCTTACTACAAAAAGCCACTCCGAAAGCAAGCAACAGATCATTTTCCCCGGTGCCATTGTTGCTTTTGGTGGAAGAGAAATGCCGGTGCAATTGCTGGAAAACCAGATAGGATATGGCCCGCAGGAGATACTGAATAATTCGCAGATTTTGCTGGAGTTTAAATTGGCAAACGCTATCCGCAAGCTAACGCAATACCGTCCTCCTCAAATCGCATTCCTTAAAGGCCACGGCGAATTGACCAGTATGGAAACTGCCGATATGCGCCAAACTTTAACCGGTCTGCAATACGAGGTAAAGGACGTTGACCTTACCCGCAGTTTTAATATACCCGAAAGAGTGGATGCGGCAATTATTGCCAAACCTTTAACGCCTTTTGATGAAAAAGATAAGTACAAAATAGACCAGTATATTATGCATGGCGGCAAGGTGCTTTGGCTAGTAGATGGAACCAATGCGGCTATGGATAGCCTGAGAGTAAGCCGTACAGGCCAGTTTGTAATGGGTCGCGAACTGAATATAGAGGACATGTTGTTTAAGTACGGCGTTAGGATTAATAGCGATGTGGTTTCGGATATTAATTTGTGCAATCCTATTCCGCTAATTGTTGGGCAAATGGGTAATGCGCCGCAAACCGAAATGTTTCCCTGGTATTATTTCCCTTTGCTGGTTTCAGAAAACAATCACGCCATTATTAAAAACCTTGACCCGGTTGCCAGTTTTTTCCCCAGTTCCATCGACACGGTAAAAAATCCGGGGGTTAGAAAAACTATCCTGCTTCACACTACAGATAATTCAAAAGCCCAGATGGCTCCAACACGGGTACACTTTGGCATCCTGCAGGGCAAACCTAATCCTGCGTATTACAATCAACCCAAACTGGCCGTGGCCGTTTTGCTTGAAGGCGAATTTGAATCAGTTTTTAAGAATCGTCTCTCGCCGGAGTTTTTGGCCATGAGCGATACAGTTAAGGCTTTAAAGTTTGTAGATAAAAGTGCTGCGGGAAAAATGATAGTGATATCCAATGGCGATATTATCCGCAATGACCTGCGCAGCGACAGCACGGTTTATCAACTAGGGTTTTACAAATACACCAATAAGCAATTTGCCAATAAGGATTTTATATTGAATTGCCTTGAGTACCTGGTTGACAACTCCGGAATACTTGAAACACGTAACAAGGAAGTAAAGCTGCGATTGCTTAACAGCGTAAAAGTAGAAGACGAAAAATTAAAATGGCAACTTATTAATATTGTGGCGCCTATTGTAGTAATAGTTCTTTTTGGTTTTGCCTTCAACTTCTACCGCAGAAAAAAATATGCCGCCTAAGTAGCCGCCACTATGAAAAAATTTGTTCCGTTACTCGTTATCATTATTGTGCTTGGGGCAGCAGCGCTGTGGTTTGTACTTCATAAAAGCAGTGGAACGCAGGACAAGGAAGAAAGTGCTTTTGCTGTTGAAAACAAGAACGACATTTATAAAGTACGCCTTACGGATAGTGACAGAAAAATTCTTGAACTGACAAAGCAGAAAGGGATTTGGTTCGTAAACGGAAAGTTTCCGGCCCGCGATGAGTTAGTGCAGTCAGTGCTGGAAGCAATTACACGCGTTACCACTCTTTGCCCTGTTCCCAACGCTGCGCACGATAATGTTATACGCGAAATGCTGGGCAAAAACATAAAAGTAGATGTATACGCCGGTAAAGACGATAAGCCTGCCAAGACCTATTATGTAGGGGGGCCAACAATACAGGGGGATGGCACTTACATGTTGCTTGAAAAAGACGGAAAGATGGCCAGCCGCCCTTTTATTACATACATACCTGGCGTACATGGATACCTTACTCCGCGGTTTAATACGGATGAGGAATTATGGCGGAGCAAGGATCTGTTCAATTACCAGAACGACGAAATAAAATCCATTAGTGTTGAATATCCTGCTGAAGAGCAGAATTCATTTATCGTAAATCGTATTGTTGGTGATTCATTTACGGTATCACCCAAAGATGAGAAGTACGCTATCAATGCTCCCTACACCCAAAACTATTTAAGGCAATACACAGGTTTTTTCTCCTCCGTTTCCGTGGAAGCTTTCGATAATAATTTCCCGGCAAAAGATTCTGTTTTACACACAACGCCTTATTGTATTATTACCATTACCGAAAAAGACAATTCGGTAAATATGGTGAGCCTCTATTACATGGCAATAAGCAAGCGTAGCAAGGTGCAATATGATATCAAAGGAAACGAACTAACGTATGATCTGGAGCATTACCATGCAGCTATACATGGCAATAAGGACTTTGCAATAATCCAGTATTATGTTTTTGGCAAGTTGCTCAGAACCTACAAGGACTTTTTCTTTAAAGCTCCTGTTTTACCGGCCCCAAGAGGATAGTTTATAATTCCTTCCTCAACCTTGCAACAGGTATATTCAACTGTTCGCGGTATTTAGCCACCGTACGGCGGGCAATGTTGTAGCCGCGCTCGTTCAGTATTTCCGTAAGTCGCTGATCGCTGATTGGTTTGTCCTTGCTTTCAGCCCCAATAAGGTCGCTCAGTATTTTCTTTACCTCGCGGGTAGATACTTCTTCTCCGCTGTCGGTTGACATGGATTCGCTGAAAAAGTATTTGAGTGATATAGTACCAAATTCTGTTTGAACAAATTTGCTGTTAGCCACGCGCGAAACGGTTGAAATATCCAGCCCGGTCCTGTCCGCAATATCTTTTAATATCATCGGCTTTAAATGAGCTTCGTCACCAGTCAATAAATACTCCCGCTGGTATTCCATAATCGTGTTCATGGTAAGCAGCATGGTATTATACCGGGATTGAATAGCTTCAATAAACCACTTTGCCGAATCAATCTTTTGCTTCACAAATAGTATAGCCTCTTTCTGGCTCTTGCTTTTTATTTTGGCCTTTTTATAAGTGCTTATCATTTCTTTAAAATGATTGCTCACTCTTAATTCAGGTGCATTGCGCGAGTTGAGGGTAAGTTGTAATTCGCCGTTATTGTTCGTTAAAATAAAATCCGGGATAATGGTTAGCTGGGCTTCTCCGCTGCTACCGCCATATGAGTTTCCCGGCCGTGGATTCAGCTTTGTAATTTCCTCAATTATCTTTTTCAGCTTGTCAGAATCTATGCTGAATATGTTCTCAATCTTATCGTAGTGCTTTTTAGCAAACAGGTCAAAATATTTCTCCACTATGCGAATCGCAATTTCTGTATATACAGATGGATCTTCCTTTCTTTTCAGTTGCAGCAATAAACATTCTTCCAACGAACGCGCTCCTACACCTGCCGGGTCAAATTTTTGAATTTGAGCTAAAATATGCAACAACTCTGCCTCATCGGTAGCAATATTCTGGCGGAAAACCAGGTCGTCAACAATTGCATCAGGCTCCCTTCTCAGGTATCCATCATCATCAAGGCTGCCAATTAAATGCAAGGCAATTTGTTGCTGGCGCTCATCCAGGTCAAGCAATCCCACTTGCGACTCCAGGTACTCATGAAAGGTTGAAGATAAAGCCACCGGAACACTCTTGTTGTCGTCATCCGGGTCATAAACTTCACTCGGGTTATCTGTTTTGTACTCGGCTACTCCTTCGTTATCCTCATCATAATACTCGCTCATGTCCACCTCATCATCCACCTTTGATGCTTCTTCAATCGGCTCTGCTTCAGGTTCTGCTCCTTCTACTTCGGGGGTTTCAATTTCGGGCGCCGTTTCCTCCTGGCTTTGAGTTTCCATTTCTTCCTCCTCGCCGGTGCCTTCCTCAAGGGCGGGATTGGTCTCAATTTCTTCCTTTATTCTTTGCTCAAGCTGGGCAGTAGGTATCTGCAGCATCTTCATCAACTGAATCTGCTGGGGAGAAAGTTTCTGTAGTAATTTTTGTTGTAGTCTCTGATTTAACACGGTCGCACTTTTTTAAAATTCATTCAAACCTCTATAAACATTAACGGGCTATGTTTTGTTTTGGTACATACTCCCCGTTTCAGGTCTTAAATAAACGAATTTTAGGCGTTATTTCAAGCGTTTTAGAAGACGAAATGCTTTTCTATATTCGCAATCCTTTAAATTATTTATATTCATACGGATGGTTTGTTTTTTAAAATTTGGAATTTTCTTATTTAATTGAAGTATATAAATTGGTTATGGCTTACATCAAAGAACTTTCCTCGCTCGAAGGAAAAGAAGTGGAATTAAAAGGCTGGAACGCCCAAAAGCGCGACAGCAAAGAGATTGTTTTTATGACCCTGCGCGATGGGACAGGCTTTGTTCAGTGCATCATTAATAAAAATGAAGTTGGCGAAGCTGCGTTTGAAGCAGCAAAAAGATTATCCCAGGAAAGTTCACTGTCTGTTACGGGAAAAGTGGTAAAAGACGAAAGACAATATGGTGGTTATGAACTTCATGCCACGGCGTTAACTGTTATTGCCGAAGCAGAAGAGTATCCAATTACCCCAAAAGAACATGGGGTGGATTTTTTGATGGATAACCGCCACCTGTGGTTGCGCAGCAAACGCCAGTGGGCAATTATGCGGGTTCGTAACGAAATTATTTTTTCTATCCATAGCTTTTTCCAGGAAAAGGGATTTGTGCAAATGGATGCGCCCATCTTTACAGGCAACGCCTGCGAAGGTACCAGCACCTTGTTTGAAACCGATTATTATGGTGAACCGGCCTATCTGTCGCAATCAGGCCAGCTATATGGCGAAGCCATGGCTATGGCACAAGGATTGATCTATACTTTTGGACCAACTTTCCGCGCTGAGAAATCAAAGACCCGCAGACATCTTTCAGAGTTTTGGATGATAGAGCCCGAAATGGCGTTTTATGATCTGAAAATGGATATGGACCTTATTGAAGAATTTATACAATACGTAGTTGCCCGCGTTCTTGGAAAATGCAAAACTGAGTTAAGCGTTTTGGAGCGCGATACCACTTATTTGGATAAAGTGACACTGCCATTTATCCGTATGAAGTATGAGGATGCAGTTAGCGTTATTAAAGGCGAAAAGGAAGTAAACGGCAAAACCACGCTGCAAATGCTGGAAGCAGAAATACAGGAATTGCAAAGCGAAAAGAGCAAAACGCTGGCCGACATAGAGGAGCGCGAAAAGAAAATTGAATCGGGTGAACTGAAAAAGGGCGAGGTAAACTTCAACCGCTCTAAAGTTGACCAGCTGAAAAATGTTTTGAAGGAACTTGAAGAGAAGGAACAGAACATTCCGCTTTGGCTTAACAGTGCCAAAAACTTTAAGCGCGGCGATGATTTTGGTGGAAGTGATGAAACGGTTCTTACAAAAATGTTTGGCCAGCCGGTAATGGTTTACAACTGGCCGCAGGAAGTAAAGGCCTTTTACATGAAGGAAGATGAGCATGATAAAGGCTATGCAAAAGGTGTGGACTTATTAGCGCCTGAAGGATACGGGGAAGTAGTAGGCGGCGGCGAACGTGAAACCGACATTGATAGATTGCGCCGCAAAATAGTGGAGCACGACTTACCTATGGAAGCCTTTGGCTGGTACCTTGATCTGCGCAAATTCGGCAATGTACCACACGCTGGTTTTGGATTAGGGCTTGAAAGATTAGTAGCCTGGATATGTGGCTTACAACACATCCGGGAAACGATTCCTTTCCCAAGATCTTATGGAAGATTGCTGCCGTAAATTAATGCGGAATGGGGGAATGCGTCTGCCTGCCGTCAGGCAGGGATTTCGGAATGCAGGAAAGTTGGTAGGCTAAACCCTCTTTATATCCGCTCCAAGTGCATTCAATCTCTCGTCAATCCGCTGATAACCGCGGTCAATCTGGTCGATGTTGTTGATGGTAGATTTCCCTTCGGCACTCATGGCTGCAATTAACAGTGCAACACCGGCCCGTATATCGGGCGAACTCATGGTAATACCACGTAGTTTATAAGCGCGGTTTATGCCTATTACTGTGGCGCGGTGAGGATCGCACAAAATTATTTGCGCCCCCATATCAATCAGCTTGTCAACAAAGAACAACCTGCTCTCAAACATTTTCTGGTGTATCAATACACTTCCTTGCGCCTGGGTTGCTACCACCAAAACTATCGAAAGCAGATCCGGGGTAAACAATGGCCATGGCCCATCGGTAATGGTCATAATAGAACCATCAATAAATCGTTGAATGCTATAGTTTTCCTGTGCAGGTACATAGATGTCATCGCCCCGCAATTCCATTTTTATGCCCAGCTTTTCAAATACCGGCAGTATGTTCCCTAGTTTATCAATCCTGCAATTTTTAACTGTTAGTTCACTTTGAGTCATTGCGGCAAGGCCGATAAAGCTGCCTATCTCTATCATATCCGGCAACATGGTATGGTCGGTTCCGCCAAGATATTCAACGCCTTCAATGGTTAATAAGTTAGAGCCGCTGCCGGTTATCTTTGCGCCCATCCGTATCAACATTTCGCAAAGCTGTTGCAGGTAAGGTTCGCAGGCCGCGTTGTAAATAGTGGTGGTGCCTTTGGCCATTACAGCGGTCATAACAATATTTGCCGTTCCGGTTACTGATGGCTCATCTAAGAGGATGTAAGTGCCTTTAAGATGGCTTGCTTCG